>NZ_JAYWVC010000130.1:0-23314 GCF_036281785.1 Streptomyces chiangmaiensis
TGGCCAGGGCCTTCACCGACGGCCGCATCCAGACCATCTACGGCGGGACCACCGAGATCATGAAGGAGATCATCGGTCGTTCCCTGCTCGGCTGACCCTCCCCGAAAGGCTTACCAGTGAGCACCGAAGCGTATATGTTCGACGCGATCCGCACCCCGCGCGGGCGCGGCAAGGCCAACGGAGCCCTGCACGGCACCAAGCCCATCGACCTGGTGACCGGACTCATCCATGAGGTCCGGCGACGGTTCCCGGACCTCGATCCTGCCGCCATCGACGACATCGTGCTCGGGGTCGTGGGCCCGGTCGGCGACCAGGGCTCCGACATCGCCCGCATCGCCGCGATCGCCGCCGGGCTCCCCGACACCGTGGCCGGTGTCCAGGAGAACCGCTTCTGCGCGTCCGGTCTGGAGGCCGTCAACTTGGCCGCCGCCAAGATCCGCTCGGGCTGGGAGGACCTGGTGCTGGCGGGCGGCGTGGAGTCGATGTCGCGGGTGCCCATGGCCTCCGACGGCGGCGCCTGGTTCGCCGACCCGATGACCAACATGGCCACCAACTTCGTGCCCCAGGGCATCGGCGCCGACCTCATTGCCACCATCGAGGGCTTCTCCCGGCGGGACGTCGACGAATACGCGGCGCTGTCCCAGGAGCGGGCCGCGGCCGCCTGGAAGGACGGCCGCTTCGAGAAGTCCGTGGTGCCGGTGAAGGACCGCAGCGGCCTTGTCGTCCTCGACCATGACGAGCACATGCGGCCGGGCACGACGGCCGACTCACTGGCCAAGCTGAAGCCGTCCTTCGCGGACATCGGCGAGCTCGGCGGTTTCGACGCGGTGGCGCTCCAGAAGTACCACTGGGTCGAGCAGATCGACCACGTCCACCACGCGGGCAACTCCTCGGGCATCGTGGACGGCGCGGCCCTCGTCGCCATCGGCTCGAAGGAGATCGGTGAGCGCTACGGGCTGCGGCCGCGGGCCCGGATCGTCTCCGCCGCGGTGTCCGGCTCCGAGCCGACGATCATGCTGACCGGACCCGCCCCCGCCACCCGCAAGGCGCTCGCCAGGGCCGGGCTGACCATCGACGACATCGACCTGATCGAGATCAACGAGGCGTTCGCCGCGGTCGTGCTGCGCTTCGCCAAGGACATGGGGATCTCGCTGGACAAGGTCAACGTCAACGGCGGCGCCATCGCCCTGGGCCACCCGCTCGGCGCTACCGGTGCGATGATCCTCGGCACGCTGGTGGACGAACTGGAGCGGCAGGACAAGCGGTACGGGCTGGCCACGCTGTGCGTGGGCGGCGGCATGGGCATCGCCACCGTCGTCGAGCGCGTCTGACCTTCCCCAACGGATCCTACGGAGCACCCCTGATGAGACTTGAGTCCACCACCATCCGCTGGGAGCAGGACGACAGCGGGATCGTCACCCTCGTCCTCGACGACCCCAACCAGTCCGCGAACACCATGAACCAGGCGTTCAAGGACTCGATCGCGGCGATCGCCGAGCGTGTCGAGGCCGAGAAGGACTCCATCCGCGGCATCATCTACACCTCCGCCAAGAAGACCTTCTTCGCGGGCGGCGACCTGAAGGACATGATGAAGGTCGGCCCGGCGGAGGCCCAGCAGGCGTTCGACACCGGCACCGCGATCAAGAGTTCCCTGCGGCGTATCGAGACCCTCGGCAAGCCGGTCGTCGCGGCCATCAACGGCCCGGCCCTGGGCGGCGGTTACGAGATCGCCCTCGCCTCCCATCACCGCGTCGCCCTGGACGCCCCCGGTTCCAAGATCGGCCTCCCCGAGGTCACTCTCGGTCTGTTGCCGGCCGGCGGCGGCGTCACCCGCACCGTGCGTCTCATGGGCATCGCCGACGCCCTGCTGAAGGTGCTGCTCCAGGGCACCCAGTACTCGCCACGGCGCGCCCTGGAGAACGGCCTGGTGCACGAAGTGGCCGCGACCCGTGAGGAGATGCTCGAGAAGGCCCGCGCCTTCATCGACGCCAACCCCGCATCCCAGCAGCCGTGGGACAAGCCGGGCTACAAGATCCCGGGCGGCACGCCGTCCAACCCGAAGTTCGCCGCCAACCTGCCCGCCTTCCCGGCCAACCTGAAGAAGCAGCTGAACGGCGCTCCCTACCCCGCACCGCGCAACATCCTCGCGGCAGCCGTCGAGGGCTCTCAGGTGGACTTCGAGACCGCCCTGACCATCGAGGCGCGCTACTTCACCGAGCTGGTCACCGGGCAGACCGCGAAGAACATGATCCAGGCGTTCTTCTTCGACCTCCAGGCCGTCAACTCCGGCGCCAACCGCCCCAAGGGCATCGAGCCCCGGCAGGTACGCAAGGTCGCCGTGCTCGGCGCCGGGATGATGGGCGCGGGCATCGCCTACTCGTGCGCCCGTGCGGGCATCGAGGTCGTCCTCAGGGATGTCTCGCTGGAGGCGGCCGTCAAGGGCAAGGGCTACTCCGAGAAGCTGTGTGCCGAGGCGGTCGGCAAGGGGCGTACGACCCAGGAGAAAGCGGACGCGCTGCTCGCCCGCATCACGCCCACCGCCGAGGCCGCCGCCCTCGCGGGCTGTGACGCCGTCATCGAGGCGGTGTTCGAGGACCCGGCGCTCAAGCACAAGGTGTTCCAGGAGATCGAGACCATCGTCGAGCGGGACGCCCTGCTGTGCTCCAACACCTCGACCCTGCCGATCACCGCGCTCGCCGAGGGCGTGGAGCGGCAGTCCGACTTCATCGGGCTGCACTTCTTCTCACCCGTCGACAAGATGCCGCTCGTTGAGATCATCAAGGGGAAGCGGACCGGCGAGGAGGCGCTGGCGCGAGCCTTCGACCTGGTCCGGCAGATCAACAAGACGCCGATCGTCGTCAACGACTCGCGAGGCTTCTTCACCTCCCGGGTGATCGGCCACTTCATCAACGAGGGCGTCGCGATGGTCGGCGAGGGCATCGAGCCCGCCTCCGTCGAGCAGGCGGCTGCCCAGGCAGGCTACCCGGCCAAGGTTCTCTCCCTGATGGACGAGCTGACGCTCACCCTGCCGCGCAAGATCCGTAATGAGTCCAAGCGGGCGATCGAGGAGTCGGGCGGCGCCTGGACCCCGCACCCCGCGGAGGCCGTCATCGACCGCATGGTCGACGAGTTCGGCCGCATCGGCCGCAGCGGCGGCGCAGGCTTCTACGAGTACGGCGAGGACGGCAAGCGCGGACGGCTGTGGCCGGGCCTGCGGGAGCACTTCACCAAGCCGGGCCACACGATCCCGTTCGAGGACATGCAGGAGCGCATGCTGTTCTCCGAGGCGCTGGACACCGTCCGGCTCCTGGAGGAGGGCGTCCTGACGTCCGTCGCCGACGCCAACATCGGCTCGATCTTCGGGATCGGTTTCCCCGGCTGGACCGGTGGCGTCCTGCAGTACATCAACGGCTACGCCGACGGTGCCGGTCTCCCCGCCTTCGTGGCCCGCGCCCGGCAGCTCGCCGAGCGCTACGGCGAGCGGTTCACGCCCCCCGCGCTGCTGGTGGAGAAGGCGGACAACGGGGAGCGGTTCACCGACGCGCGCTGACGCGAACCGGTCCGCGCGGGTCGGCCCGGGGTCAGGAGTCCCCGTGCGGACCCGCCTCCGGGAGCCACTCCCGCAGTTCCTCCTTCAGGGAGCGCTGGAAGGTGGTGAGCAGGGCCTGCACCACCAGCGGGTGCATGTGCGCGGACAGTGACTTCACCGCCGTGGAGTCACTGTCCGCGACCGCGTCGCGGAACAGGCGCGAGAGTTCGTGTGCCGCCGCTCGCGAGTGTTCGATGAGCACGCTGCGGGCCGCGAGGATCGTCTCCAGGCCGAAGGGCACGTCGAGGAGCTGGACGCCGAGCCGGAGGAGCCCGGGGTCCACGCGGTACGCGCCGTCGCCCGGCACGGCCACGTTCATCGCCGCCAGCCGCTCCAGTTCCTCCTCGCCGAGCGGCCGTCCCGCCCGCCGCTCGAGCTCCGCACGGGTCATCGTCTCCGCCGCGTCCGGCGCCCAGGACGCCACGACGGCTCGATGGATGGCGAGGTCCCGAGGGGTCAGGTCCCCCGGTAGCTGTTGCAGATAGCGCTCGATCGCCGCCAGTGTCATGCCCTGGCGCTGCAACTCCTCGATGAGCGCCAGCCGGGCCAGGTGCCCGGGACCGTAGTGGCCCACGCGCCGCGGGCCGATCACGGGCGGCGGCAGCAGACCCTTGGCGCTGTAGAAGCGGACCGTGCGGACCGTGACGCCCGCCTGCGCGGCCAGATCGTCGACGGTGAGCGTCGGCTCCTCGGTCTCGGTCGTCATGTGCAGCAGTATCGCTGTCTCACCACTGCTGTGACACCCGACCGGAACACGCATGACGGCACGACCGCCAGGTGAAGTCCGTGCGGTGATCATGAGAAGAGCCGCTGTGTGACGTGCGCCATCGCATGCCCGGCGATCTCCTCGCGTGGGGACGCCGGTGGAATGTCCCTTTCCGTGCTCACATCGCTGCGAGTGTGGGGATACTCACAACATGTCTGCCGAGTACGCGACCTTCGGCCTGGCACCGGCGATGCGTGCCGGTGGCGTCCTCGCCAACGGTGACTACCAGGTGCACCGGGACTTCGTGGACTTCGTCGTCGACGGGCGCTCGCTGCTGTTCCGGCTCTCCGACCTGGACGCCGTATCTCCGCTCGCCTCCGACATACCGCCCGCGATCTTCACCGCTCAGGTGCGCGGTCTGCTGCTGGAGAGCGACGCGCCACTCGAGGGCTGCCGCCACATCATCTACGGCTGCCCGGAGTGCGAGGACCTGGCCTGCGGGGCCGTCACCGCGGTCATCGAAAAGGACGGCGACGACTACGTGTGGCGGGACTTCGTCTGGCAGACCGACGAGCAGGCGGACCTGGAGCTCAACGGTTATCACGGAATAGGGCCGTTCCGCTTCCATGGTGACGCGTACCGCCGCGCGCTCCACACCCTGCTCGACGGCGGTTCGGCCGAGCGGAGCCGCGCGCTGCTGATCGGCCCGCGTGTCGCCGGCCTCGCCCGGCTCGCCGCCGCACTGCGGAGCATCGGTGTCGGTGCGGACATCGCGCAGGACGCCACCGATGTGCCCGCCGAGGAATTGCGCACCTACGGCGCAGTCGTCTTCGGGCACGCGATCGGCGAACGGGAACGCGCCGGCGTCCGGGAGTCGTTCGGGCGCGCCGGGGTCGAAGTGGCGTACGTCGACGCACTCGCTCCCATCGTCCCGCTCCTCGTCGCCCAGATCGAACAGGCCCTGGACCGCAACCCGGCGGAGCGGCGCCGGCTCACCCACCTGGCGGCCGGCGGCGGTACGGCGGACGTCGAGGTCGCCGCCGCATGCCGGGTCAGCCTCACCACCTACCGCCAGGACCGACTGCACCGCGTCCACACGCACGAGGCCTTCGACGACGTGCTGGCAGCCGGCCGCCATCGCATCGCCCTCGACCCGAGGGCGACGAAGGGAGAGGCCTTCGTGGTGGCCAGGACGTCGGGTGGAGTGCTGGTGGCGGCGGTGGCGCGCTGAGCGGACGCCCGGAGCGTCTCCCGGCCGGCGGCTCATGCCGTTGGGCGCGCCGTCCCGCGGTCGTTAGGATCAGCGGTCTGATGACTGCCACCCTCGTCGCCAAGGACCTCGCCGCCGCACACGGTGACCGCTCGCTCTTCTCCGGGCTCGACCTCGTCGTCGCGCCCGGCGACGTGATCGGGCTCGTCGGTGCCAACGGAGCCGGCAAGTCCACCCTGCTGCGGATGCTCGCCGGACTGCTCGCCCCGGAGCGGGGACAACTGCGCCTGTCCCCGCCGACCGCGACGGTCGGCCACCTGCCGCAGGAGCCGGAGCGCAGGCCGGGCGAGTCGGTGCGCGCGTTTCTGGCGCGCCGCACGGGCGTGGCCGAGGCCCAGCGTCTGATGGACGCGGCGACGCAGGGGCTTGTCGACGGGGCGCCCGGCGCCGACGACGCGTACGCGGTGAGCCTGGAGCGCTGGCTCGGCCTCGGCGGCGCGGACCTCGACGAACGCGCCGAGGAGGTCGCGGACTCGCTCGGCCTGGGGGTCGGCCTCGACCAGCCGATGACCGCCCTGTCCGGCGGCCAGGCGGCCCGCGCCGGCCTCGCCTCGCTGCTGCTGTCCCGCTTCGACGTGTTCCTGCTCGACGAGCCGACGAACGACCTCGACCTGGACGGCCTGGAGCGCCTGGAGCGCTTCGTGTCCGGGCTGCGGGCCGGCACGGTGGTCGTCAGCCACGACCGCGAGTTCCTCACCCGCACCGTCACCAAGGTCCTCGAACTGGACCTCGCGCAGCGGCAGATCAACCTGTACGGCGGCGGATACGAGGCCTACCTGGAGGAGCGGGAGACGGCCCGCAGGCACGCCCGCGAGGACTACGAGGAGTACGCCGACAAGAAGTCCGCTCTCCAGGAGCGGGCCCAGATGCAGCGGGCCTGGATGGACAAGGGGGTCAGGAACGCGCGGCGCAAGGCGGGCAACGACAACGACAAGATCGGCCGCAAGTTCCGCAGCGAGGCCAGCGAGAAGCAGGCCGCCAAGGCCCGGCAGACGCAGCGCCAGATCGAGCGCCTCGAGGCCGTCGAAGAGCCCCGAAAGGAGTGGGAGCTACGCATGGAGATCGCGGCGGCCCCGCGTTCGGGCTCCGTCGTCGCCACGCTCCGGGACGCGGAGGTCCGGCGCGGCGACTTCACGTTCGGTCCGGTGACCCTGCAACTCGACTGGGCGGACCGGGTGGCGGTGACGGGTGCCAACGGCGCGGGGAAGTCGACGCTGCTCGGTGCGCTGCTGGGCCGCGTCCCGCTGGACTCGGGCCACGCCGCCCTCGGTTCGGGCGTCCTGGTCGGTGAGGTCGATCAGGCGCGCGGGCTCTTCCACGGCCCCGAGGCCCTGCTGGACGCGTTCTGCGCCGCCGTCCCCGCCACGGAGCCGGTCGAGGTCCGCACGCTGCTCGCCAAGTTCGGCCTGAAGGCGGATCACGTCCTGCGCCCGGCGGCGACCCTCTCCCCGGGCGAGCGCACCCGGGCCGCACTCGCCCTCCTCCAGGGCAGGGGCGTCAACCTCCTCGTCCTCGACGAGCCGACCAACCACCTCGACCTCCCGGCCATCGAGCAACTGGAATCGGCCCTGGACTCCTACGAGGGCACTCTGCTTCTGGTCACCCACGACCGCCGGATGCTGGACGCCGTCCGTGTGACCCGTCGCCTGGAGGTGGCGGACGGCAAGGTGACCGAACGCTAGTGCTGCGACCGGAAGTGCGTCGCGAGCGTCCTGGAGGTACAGGAGAAGATCCGCCCCGTGATCAGACCCGGACATGGCGTCGATCTGCCGGGCACGCGCTGCCGGCATACGGCTTTCGTCACACACAAAGACGAAGGGAGGGGCCCGGACCCCCGCGGCACACGTGGGATCCGGGCCCCTGTGCCTCAGCGGCGGCCGTTCTTCGGGTCGAGCAGGCCGGCACGGCGCAGGGCGTCGGCCATCGCGCTGTTGGCCGGCGGGGGCGCCTGCCGGGAGCCGCCGCCCCGGCGTGGCTGCCGCTGCTGCGGGGCTCGCCCACCACGCTGCTGGCGACCGCCACCGCCGTTCTGCTGCGGTGCGCCCTCGTCGTCCAGACGCAGCGTCAGCGAGATCCGCTTGCGCGGGATGTCGACGTCCAGCACCTTCACCTTGACGATGTCGCCCGGCTTCACCACGTCCCGCGGGTCCTTGACGAACGTCTTCGACATCGCGGAGACGTGCACGAGGCCGTCCTGGTGGACGCCGACGTCCACGAAGGCGCCGAAGGCGGCGACGTTCGTGACAACGCCCTCCAGGATCATCCCGGACGACAGGTCGGAGATCTTCTCGACGTCCTCCTTGAACGTGGCGGTCCTGAAGGCGGGCCGCGGGTCGCGGCCGGGCTTCTCCAGTTCCTTGAGGATGTCGGTCACGGTCGGCAGGCCGAACGTCTCGTCCACGAAGTCGGACGGCTTCAGCGAACGCAGCACTCCCGTGTTGCCGATCAGCGAGGCCACCTCCTGGCCCGCCGTCTTCACCATGCGCCGGACGACCGGGTATGCCTCGGGGTGCACGCTGGACGCGTCCAGCGGATCGTCACCGCCGCGGATCCGCAGGAAGCCCGCGCACTGCTCGTACGCCTTGGGGCCGAGCCGTGCCACGTTCTTCAGCTGCGAGCGCGATGTGAACGGGCCGTTGGAATCGCGGTGGGCCACGATGTTCTCCGCGAGCCCGGAGGAGATGCCGGAGACCCGGGCGAGCAGCGGAGCCGACGCCGTGTTGACGTCCACCCCCACGCCGTTCACACAGTCCTCGACCACCGCGTCGAGCGAGCGCGACAGTTTCACCTCGGACAGGTCGTGCTGGTACTGACCGACACCGATGGACTTCGGGTCGATCTTCACCAGTTCGGCGAGCGGGTCCTGCAGGCGGCGGGCGATGGAGACCGCGCCGCGCAGCGACACGTCCAGGCCCGGAAGCTCCTGCGAGGCGAAGGCCGAGGCCGAGTACACCGAGGCGCCCGCCTCCGACACCATCACCTTGGTGAGCTTCAGCTCCGGGTGCTTGGTGATCAGTTCGCCGGCGAGCTTGTCCGTCTCGCGGGACGCCGTGCCGTTGCCGATCGCGACAAGATCGACCGTGTGCTCCTTGGCCAGGCGCGCCAGCTTGGCGATCGCCTCGTCCCACTTGTTGGCCGGTACGTGCGGGTGGATGACGTCCGTCGCGACGACCTTGCCGGTCGCGTCCACCACCGCCACCTTCACACCCGTTCGGAACCCGGGGTCCAGGCCCAGCGTCGCGCGCGTGCCGGCCGGGGCCGCGAGCAGCAGGTCGCGCAGGTTCGCGGCGAAGACCGCCACCGCCTCGTCCTCGGCGGCCGTGCGCAGCCTGAGGCGCAGATCGATGCCGAGGTGGACGAGGATCCGGGTGCGCCAGGCCCAACGGACGGTGTCGAGCAGCCACTTGTCGGCGGGGCGGCCACGGTCGGCGATCCCGAAGCGGTTCGCCACGATCCCCTCGTACGACGACGGCCCCTCCGTCGGCTCCTCCGGCTCCAGGACGAGGTCGAGGACCTCCTCCTTCTCGCCGCGCAGCATCGCGAGGATGCGGTGCGAGGGCAGCTCGGTGAACGGCTCGGCGAAGTCGAAGTAGTCGGCGAACTTGGCGCCCGCCTCCTCCTTGCCGTCCCGCACCTTGGCGGCCAGGCGCCCGCGCACCCACATCCGCTCGCGCAGCTCGCCGATCAGGTCGGCGTCCTCGGAGAACCGCTCGGTGAGGATCGCCCGCGCGCCGTCGAGCGCGGCCTGGGGATCGGCCACCCCCTTGTCGGCGTCGACGAAGGCGGCGGCCGCGGCGAGCGGCTCGACCGTCGGGTCGCCCAGCAGTCCCTCGGCCAGCGGCTCCAGACCCGCCTCACGCGCGATCTGTGCCTTCGTGCGCCGCTTCGGCTTGAACGGCAGGTAGATGTCCTCCAGGCGCGCCTTCGTCTCGGCGCCCCGGATCTGGGCCTCCAGCTCCTCGGTGAGCTTGCCCTGCTCGCGCACCGACTCCAGAATCGCCGTGCGCCGTTCTTCCAGCTCCCGCAGATAGCGCAACCGCTCCTCGAGCGTGCGCAGCTGCGCGTCGTCGAGCATCTCGGTCGCTTCCTTGCGGTAGCGGGCGATGAAGGGCACCGTAGAGCCGCCGTCGAGCAACTCGACCGCGGCCTTCACCTGCCGCTCCCGTACGCCGAGCTCCTCGGCGATCCTGCCTTCGATGGACCCTACGAGGGGTGTCGTCACGATCCCGTACCGCCTTCTCCACTGAGGTTGCGCGGCAATTGTGGCAGGTCGCAACGGCAACAGGAGATCAGGGCGGGGGCCCGGGCGGTTCCGGGTCGCGCGGGGCGGTCCCGGATGCCGTACCGCCGCGGGCGAACGGCCGCTCAAGCCCGGCGGGCACCGCCGCGCGACGGGCCCGGCGCCGCGCCGAACAGCCTGGCCAGAGCATGGAAGGGCAGGGCCACCAGCCTGCCGACGGCGCTGCCGATCCGGCGCAGTACGTCTGCGATCGCACCGAACACGAGCTTCCCCTTTTCCTCTTCCCGGCGTGCCCGCCGGGAAGAGGTCCGGGTACCTCATCCCTTGCCGGTCATGCCCTGGGGAAAGGCCCCGGCCGCGAACGCCCGGGCGAGGAAATCCCCGGCCAGCTCCGTGAGCCGTTCGACCCCCGCGGCGCCGAGGTGCTCGTAGGGAGCCCGGTCGAGACGGTCGGTCTCCACCTCGATCTCCTTGCGCAGTGCGGTTCCCGCCGCGGTCAGCCCGCCGTCCGCCTCGATCAGCCCGCGCTCGCGCAGTCGCGCCGATGCGGCGTCCCAGTCCTCCCCGCTCCAGCCGCGGGTGGCCAGCACCCACTTCGGGGTCATGCCCTTGCCCGTGGCGGTGTGCGTCACCACCGCTTCCAACGGGCCGAGTTCGGCACCCAGCAGCACCGTGAGATGGCCGTCGCCACGGTGTTCGCGCAACAGCGTGGCCGCGTGCCAGAACGCCAGATGGGGCTCGTCGGGCGCGGGCAGAGTAGCGTGCGCGGCGTACAGGGGGCGTGTGTGTGGAGTGCACGCCTCCGTCGCGCGCAGTGCGAGCTGCGCTGCCTCGGCCATCTCCCTGGAGGCGACGGTCTCCTCGCCGAGCAGCCGCCGCAGCGTCGCGTCGACGGCACGCGCGCGTGCCGCGAGCACCACCTCGGGAGACGCGGTCTCCCATACGGCGGGCACACGCCGCGCCACCGTTTCGGGCCGGAAGTTGTAGAACGTCGCCGTCACCACGCCCGCGCCCACCGGCCCCATCGCGGCGGCCCGTACCGAGAAGTAGGCGGCCTTGGGGTCCTCGATCCCCACGGCGGTCAGTTCCCGTTCCAGATCCGGTGAGAAGTAGTGCGTCGAGTGCAGCGGGTTGATCAGATTGTGGCAGCGCCGCCCGGCGCGCTCGGGCAGGGGAATCGTCATGCCGCGAAGGTTACCGACTGGTCGGTACGCAGTGAACGGGTGCGCATGCGATGGCAGGAAAGGTGGGTTGTTCGTCATTGCGGCCATCCCGCCACCCGCGAAGAATCGACGCCATGCGCACCCTGCTGGTCGTCCTCTTCGACGAGGTGCAGAGCCTCGACGTCACCGGCCCTGTGGAGGTCTTCGCGGGGGCCGAAGCCTGCTGCCCCGGGAGCTACCGCCTCGTCACGGCCTCCCTGGACGGCGCCCCCGTCCGCACCTCCAGCGGTCTGACGCTCGTTCCCGACCACGCCCTCGCCGGCGCACCGGCGCCCCACATCCTGCTCGTCCCCGGTGGCCGGGGCACCCGGAGCCCCGACCCGCGCCTCGTGGACTGGCTGCGCGAGCACGGCCGCCGCGTCGACCGCCTGGTCTCCGTCTGCACCGGGGCGATCCTCCTCGCCCGCGCGGGCCTCCTGGACGGCCGCCGCGCGACCACCCACTGGGCCTACTGCGACACCTTGGCCCGCCGTCATCCGGAGATCGACATCGACCCCGACCCCATCTATGTGCGCGACGGCCATGTCGCCACCTCGGCCGGCGTCACCTCCGGCATCGACCTCGCTCTCGCGCTCGTCGAGGAGGACCTGGGCCGCGAGACCGCGCTGACCGTCGCCCGCCATCTCGTCGTCTTCCTGCGCCGCCCCGGCAACCAGGCCCAGTTCAGCGCCCAGCTCGCCGCCCAGACCGCCCGGCGCGAGCCGCTGCGCGAGGTCCAGCAGTGGATCAGCGAGCACCCCGGCGACGACCTCTCGGTCGAGTCGCTCGCCGCTCGCGCCCGGCTCTCGCCGCGCCACTTCGCCCGCGCCTTCCGGGCCGAGACCGGGATGACACCGGGCCGCTTCGTCGACCGGGTGCGCCTGGAGCACGCCCGCCGGCTCCTGGAGGACACCGCGGGCGGCGTCGAGGAGATCTCCCGCGCCAGCGGCTACGGCACGCCCGAGGCGATGCGCCGGGCCTTTGTGAAGGCCCTCGGCGCAGCCCCGGCGGAGTACCGGCGCCGTTTCCGTCCGGCGCCCGCCCTCTGATCACCTCCGACCGCACGGCCACCCATCGAGACACATCGAGACCGAAGGGATGTACATGCAGATCGCGATCGTCCTCTACGACCGGTTCACCGCCCTCGACGCCGTGGGCCCCTACGAGACCCTTGTCCGGCTCCCCGGCGCGGAGACCGTCTTCGTCGCCGAGCGGACCGGGCCGGTGCGCAGTGACACCGGAGCTCTCGCGCTCACCGCCGACAGGACGCTGGAGGAGGTGCCCGCCCCCGGCATCGTGGTCGTCCCGGGCGGCCCAGGCCAGACCGCTCAGATGGAGAACGAGGCCCTGCTCGACTGGCTGCGCTCTGCCGACGCCAGCAGCACGTGGACGACGTCCGTGTGCACGGGGTCGCTGCTGCTCGCCGCCGCCGGACTCCTCCAGGGCCGCCGGGCCACCTCGCACTGGCTGGCCCTGGACGTCCTCGGGCGGCTCGGTGCGCAGCCCACGGGAGAACGCGTCGTGTTCGACGGCAAGTACGTCACGGCCGCCGGAGTCTCCTCCGGCATCGACATGGGGCTCACCCTGCTCGGCCGCATCGCGGGTGACGAGCACGCCCAAGCCGTACAGCTGCTGACCGAGTACGACCCGCAGCCGCCCTACGACGCGGGGTCCCCGCACAAGGCGCCCGCGCACCTCGTCGAGAAGTTCCGTGCGGAGAGCCGCTTCACCCTGACGTAGTCCAGGTGAACCGCGGTTGTCTGCGCTCCAGGAACGCGGCGACACCCTCCGCGGTGTCGCCGCTGCCGCGTGCCTGTTCGGCCCAGTGGGCGTCCCGGTCCGTGCGCCCGTTCGCGAACTCCTTGGCCGCGGCCTGCGTCAACTGCGAGCGGGAGGCCAGCACGCGGGTGAACTCGGCGACGCGCTTGCCGAGTTCGCCCTGCGGAAGCACCTCGTCGAGCAGACCCGTGCGCAGCGCCCGTGCCGCATCGATCAACTCGCCGGAGAACAAAAGGTACTTGGCCGTACCGGGGCCGACCAGCGACGTGAGCCGGCGGGTGGAGGAGGCCGGGTAGACGATCCCCAGCTTCGCCGGCGTCACCCCGAACAGCGCGCCCTCCTCGGCGAACCGCAGATCGCAGGCCGCAGCGAGCTGCGACCCGCCGCCCACGCAGTGCCCGCGGATCGCCGCGAGGGTCGGCTTCGGGAACGCGGCCAGCGCCTCCTCGGCCAGCACGGCCAGCGTCTGCGCCTTCTGAGGCGATCCCCGCAGCGTGGAGATGTCGGCGCCCGCGCAGAACGTTCCGCCCTCACCGGTGAACATCAGTACCCGGACGGCCGGATCGGCGGCCAGCCCGTCGAGGAGCGGCGGCAGCGCCTCCCACATGCCGGCGGTCATGGCGTTCCGCTTGGCCGGGTGGTGGATGACGACGGTCGCGACCCCGTCGGTGACGCGGTGCAGCAGCTGCGGCTCCATACGCCGGATGCTATCCGCAGCCGCCGCACGCACGATCAAGAAGGTCCGGCGCCACGGACGGGCGGGCGGGGATGGAACCCGTACAACCCGAAGAGTTCGGAAGTCGACGACAACGGGGACAGGACCGGTCACCCGGCCGACCACGTCATACGCCAATGGTCAGATGTCGTCGAAAATCGCTGACTTCTGTTCAGTCATTCGGGACGGACCAGCGCATTCCCAACACTCGAGATGTGGTGACAATCGAGCGCAAGGGTGGCGACCGGACGATGGAGAACCGAGGGCGAGGGTCTGGCCCGCGCCCTGAAGGCGGCGGGCACGTGCCGGACGGTCGCGCGGCACCGGGACCGCTGCCGTACGAGGGGGTGTGGCGGTTCACCGCCGCCGCCGTGGACGCCTCGGTGCCGCAGGCGAGGCACGCCGTCCGCGACCTGCTCGGCCGTCAGGGCGTGCCCGCGTCGGACGACACCGTGCAGGCCCTGCTGTTGATCGTGTCCGAACTGGTCACCAACGCGGTCCGGCACGCGGCGCTGCTGTCGCCGACACTCGCCGTGGAGGTCGCCGTCGGACCCGAGTGGGTGCGGGTGTCGGTGGAGGACGAGCATCCCTACCGGCCGAGTGCCCTGGAGGCCGACCACGGCCGGACCGGCGGCCGGGGACTGCTCCTGGTCCGGGAGATCACCAGGGAGGCGGGCGGGGTGTGCGACGTCGAGCACACCGCGAGCGGCGGCAAGGTGATCTGGGCCGCCCTGCCGCTCAAGCACCCGGGATTCGTATAAGGAGGCGTCGGAACGTGTGGACCGGATGAGTCCGTCCGGACGGTGGTGCAGGACGGACTTCAGGGTCACCAGCCCGCCGACGGCTCCGTCAGTTCCCTGATCGCCGGACGCGCCGCATCCAGGACCGTCATGAACCACGACGAGAACGTGTCCTTGGAGTGCCTCTCCGCCAGCTCCTCGGCGGTCACGAAGGCCGTCGCCCCCACCTCCTCCGGGTCCGGGTGCAGGGGGGACTGCACCAGACCGACGAAGAGGTGGTTGTACTCCTGTTCCACCAGGCCCGAATCCGGGTCCGGGTGGTTGTAGCGGACCGTGCCCGCCGCCGCCAGCAGCGACGGCGAGACGCCGAGCTCCTCGTGGGTGCGCCTCGCCGCTGCCGCGAAAGGCGCCTCGCCCGGATACGGGTGGCCGCAGCAGGTGTTCGACCAGACACCGGGGGAGTGGTACTTGCCCAGTGCCCGCTGCTGGAGCAACAGCCGCCCCTGCCCGTCGAAGAGGAACACCGAGAACGCCCGGTGGAGCTGCCCCGGCGGTTGATGGGCGGCGAGCTTCTCCGCCGTGCCGATCGTGGTGCCGTTCTCGTCGACGAGCTCCAGCAAGATGGCCTCGGCGGTGCCGTTCGAGGAACGGTGTGTCGCGCTGGCAGGTGTGATCGGCATACCCATCCTTCGCATTGGTTGTCCAGCCCCAAGTCTGCCGTACGAATCCGGCACTCCTGGCGCTTCGTGACCCCCGCATGTCCCGCCACTGCCGTACGGCCCCGCACGGAACGGACGCCGTGAGCGGCGGGATACCTGATCGTGCCCGCACCCCGGGAAAGGGAACCGCCGCGCCGGGTCGTGCGCCCCGGACGGACGGTGCCGGCTTGCGGGCCGTGCTCTGGCGTACCCCTGTACACCACTGCACGTGTCGTGCCACGCCCCAGGTGCGGGAGCGCACCGGCACGGCGCTTACGCCTCAGGCGCCCCGGTCAGTCGCGTCGCGCCTCTGGATGATGCAGCAGCCAGCCGCGCCAGGCCGACTCCACCATCTCGCGCACCCCGCGCCGGGCGCTCCAGCCCAGCTCCCGCTCGGCCAGCGCGGACGACCCGACCGCACGGGGGGCGTCACCGGGACGGCGCGGCCCGACGACCGCGGGGGTGGTGTCCCCGGTCACCTCGCCGATGAGGGTCACCAGCTCCCGCACCGACACTCCCTCGCCGCGCCCGATGTTCACGGTGAGGTCACCGGTCGCACCGCCGGCCAGCCGCCTGGCCGCGGCGAGATGCGCGTCGGCGAGATCGGCGACATGGATGTAGTCGCGCACACACGTGCCGTCCGGCGTCGGGTAGTCGTCGCCGAAGATCCGCGGGGCCTCGCCGCGGGTGAGCCGGTCGAAGACCATGGGCACCACGTTGAAGATGCCGGTGTCGGCCAGCTCCGGTTCGGCGGCACCCGCCACATTGAAATACCGCAGGCACATGGTCGCGATGCCGTGCGCCCGCCCCGCGGCACGCACCAGCCACTCGCCGGCGAGCTTCGTCTCGCCGTACGGGCTCATCGGGGCGCAGGGCGTGTCCTCCGTGATGAGGTCCGCATCGGGGTTGCCGTAGACGGCCGCGGACGAGGAGAACAGGAACCGCTTGATCCCCGCCCCCGCCACCGCGTCCAGCAGCGTCGCCAGACCGCCCAGGTTCTCCTGGTAGTAGCGGACCGGCTCGGCCACGGACTCGCCGACCTGCTTGCGCGCGGCGAGATGGACCACACCGGTCACCGCGTGGTCGGCGAGGACCCGCTTCAGCAGCTCACCGTCCGATGCGGAGCCCTGGACCAGGGGGATGCTCTCCGGGAGACGTGCAGGCACACCGGCCGAGAGGTCGTCCAGGACGAGGACGCGCTCACCGTCCGCGGCCAATGCCCGTGCCACATGTGCCCCGATGTATCCGGCCCCGCCGGTGATCAGCCATGTCATGGCCCCTCACCCTATGCCCGTCAGGTGAACACGGTCCCGGTAGGGATTTCAGTGGAAGAACCCCTCACAAAGGGATGGAAGCTCCCGATGCATATGTAATGGGGCGAAGCGTGCGTACTGGTGCGAATGTTGCGTTCTCCGGTGATCGTGATGCCGTGATTGCGTTGTTCTGCGGCCATGGTTTGTGGCGCGTACGCCCGATCCCTGATGATGATCGCGGCGGCGGTGAGGCAGGACGGGTTGATCGGCCCATGAACGGCCGGTGAACACCGGCTTCCAGGCATCCGATACCCTCTGCCGACATGCCGCCCGGCCCCTGTCCCGGGTGTCCCACACCACACACATGCCCGACGTCCGCAGGCGACGGGCCCCAGGGAGTGAGTTCGTCTGTCGACCGCCATCCTGACCGGTCAGCCGTCCCCCGGATCGTCGCTCGAGGTCGATCTGCGGTCCCTCGGCTTCGACGTGCGGGTCGCCACCGACGCCGGTGACGCCGAGACACTCCTCGCCGCCGTGCCGGCGGACCAGCGGGTCGCGATCGTCGACGCCGGGTTCGTGGGCCATCTGCATGCGCTGCGCCTCGGCCTCACCGACCCCCGCTTCCCGGCCGCCGCGGTGCCGGGCGCCGTCACGGCCCAGCCCGCCGCCCGCCAGGCGCTGACCCGCGCCCTGGCTCGCGAGAACTCCGCAGCGATCGGCGGTGCGTCCCCCAGGCTGCCGGCCGCGGTCGAGCCGGGAGGCGCCCCCACCGACACCGACAACCTCGCCGAGCGCATCACCGGGGCCCTCGACGCCGACGGCGTACCCGTCCACCGCCCCGAACTCGGCACGCTGGTGGCCGCCGTCCCCACCGACCCGCAGTCCCGCAACGAGGCCCGCCAGGCGGTCGCGGCCGTCGACGACGAGGCCATACGTCTGCGCAGCGCAGTCAAGGCCCGCGACGGCTTCTTCACCACGCACTTCATCAGCCCGTACTCGCGCTACATCGCCCGCTGGTGCGCCCGCCGCGGTCTCACCCCGAACCAGGTCACCACCGCCTCACTGCTCACCGCCCTGATCGCGGCGGGCTGCGCGGCCACCGGGACGCGCGGCGGCTTCGTCGCCGCGGGCATCCTGCTGATCCTCTCCTTCGTCCTCGACTGCACCGACGGCCAGCTCGCCCGGTACTCGCTGCAGTACTCCACGCTCGGCGCCTGGCTGGACGCCACCTTCGACCGTGCGAAGGAGTACGCGTACTACGCGGGCCTCGCCCTCGGCGCCGCCCGTGGCGGCGACGACGTCTGGGCGCTCGCCCTCGGGGCGATGATCCTGCAGACCTGCCGGCACGTCGTGGACTTCGCCTTCAACGAGGCCAACCACGACGCGACGGCCAACACAAGCCCCACCGCGGCCCTCTCCGACCGCCTCGACAGCGTCGGCTGGACCGTCTGGGTGCGCCGGATGATCGTCCTGCCGATCGGTGAACGCTGGGCCATGATCGCCGTTCTCACGGCGGTCACCACACCGCGCATCACCTTCTACGCCCTGCTCATCGGCTGCGCCTTCGCCGCCACCTACACCACGGCGGGCCGCGTACTGCGCTCCCTGACGCGTAAGGCCCGGCGGACCGACCGGGCGGCGCGGGCGCTGGCCGACCTGGCGGACAACGGGCCGCTCGCCGAGGCAGTGGCCGGGTGGCGTGGCGCGAACACGCGGATCCGCTTCGGCGCGCCCGTGCTGCTCGCCGCCATCGGCGTCGCGGCCCTCGCCGCGGCACTCCTCTCCGGTGACCACTGGGCCGCCGTCGCCGGAGCCGCCGTCTATGCCGTCACGTCCGGTCTGGCCCTGTCCCGGCCGCTGAAGGGCGCCCTGGACTGGCTGATCCCGCCCTTCTTCCGCGCCGCCGAATACGGCACCGTCCTGGTGCTCGCCGCCCAATCCGAGGTGAACGGAGCGCTTCCGGCAGCTTTCGGACTGGTGGCGGCCGTCGCCTACCATCACTACGACACGGTGTACCGCATCCGCGGCGACGCCGGCGCGCCGCCGCATTGGCTGGTGCGCGCGATCGGGGGGCACGAAGGGCGGACGCTGCTGGTCACGGTCCTGGCCGCGGTACTTGCCGCGGACGGGTTCACGCTCGCGCTCACGGCTCTCGCCGGTTACGTGGCCCTGCTGGTGCTCGTCGAGAGCATCCGCTTCTGGGTGTCCTCCGGGGCGCCCGCCGTACACGACGAAGGAGAACCCGCATGATCGGCCTCGTGCTGGCGGCCGGCGCCGGACGGCGTCTGCGCCCCTACACCGACACCCTGCCAAAGGCTCTGGTGCCGGTGGGGCCCGCGGGCATAGAGGACGGCCCCACGGTGCTCGACCTCACCCTCGGCAACTTCGCCGAGATCGGTCTGACCGAGGCCGCGATCATCGTCGGCTACCGCAAGGAGGCCGTGTACGAGCGCAAGGAGGCCCTCGAGCGCAAGTACGGCCTGAAGCTCACCCTCATCGACAACGACCGGGCCGAGGACTGGAACAACGCCTACTCCCTGTGGTGTGGCCGTCACGCCCTCGAGGACGGCGTGATCCTCGCCAACGGCGACACCGTGCACCCGGTCTCCGTCGAGCGGACGCTCCTGGCCGCCCGCGGCGACGGCAAGAAGATCATCCTCGCCCTTGACACGGTGAAGAAGCTCGCCGACGAGGAGATGAAGGTCGTCGTCGACCCCGACAAGGGCGTCCAGAAGATCACCAAGCTCATGGAGCCCGCCGAGGCGACCGGCGAGTACATCGGCGTCACCCTCATCGAGGGCACTGCCGCCGCGGAGCTGGCCGACGCATTGAAGACGGTGTGGGAGACCGACCCGCAGCAGTTCTACGAGCACGGCTACCAGGAGCTCGTCTACCGCGGCTTCCGGATCGACGTCGCACCGATCGGGGACGTCCCGTGGGTCGAGATCGACAACCACGACGACCTGGCCCGGGGACGGGAGATCGCGTGCCGCTACTGACGAGGCTCATCCCCTCGCCGGTCGTCGTCGACATCCGTCCGGGTGCCCTCGACGACCTGGCGACCTTGCTCGCGGACGAGCGCATCTCGCACTCGGGCAAGCTGGCCGTGGCGGTCAGCGACGGTTCGGGCGCGCGGCTGCGTGAGCGGCTCGCCCCCAGCCTGCCCGGCGCCACCTGGTACGAGGTCGGCGGCGGCACGCTCGACGACGCGGTCCGACTGGCCGGTGACATGAAGGCCGGTCACTACGACGCGCTCGTGGGCCTGGGCGGTGGCAAGATCATCGACTGCGCCAAGTTCACCGCCGCGCGTGTCGGCCTGCCGCTGGTCGCCGTGCCCACGAACCTCGCGCACGACGGACTGTGCTCACCGGTGGCGACCCTCGACAACGACGCGGGCCGCGGCTCGTACGGCGTGCCGAACCCGATCGCCGTCGTCATCGACCTGGACATCATCCGCGAGGCGCCGGCGCGCTTCGTGCGCGCGGGCATCGGTGACGCCGTGTCCAACATCTCCGCGATCGCGGACTGGGAGCTGGCACACCGCGTCAACGGCGAGAAGATCGACGGTCTCGCTGCGGCGATGGCCCGGCAGGCCGGTGAGGCGGTGTTGCGCCACCCGGGCGGCATCGGGGACAACGATTTCCTCCAGGTGCTGGCCGAGGCGCTGGTCCTCAGCGGTATCGCCATGTCGGTGTCGGGCGACTCCCGCCCGTCCTCCGGCGCGTGCCACGAGATCAACCACGCCTTCGACCTGCTGTTCCCCAAGCGCGCGGCCGCGCACGGAGAGCAGTGCGGACTGGGCGCCGCCTTCGCGATGTACCTGCGTGGAGCACACGAGGAGTCGTCGTACATGGCCCGGGTGCTCCGCCGGCACGGGCTGCCCGTGCTGCCGGAGGAGATCGGCTTCACGGTGGACGAGTTCGTCCAGGCCGTGGAGTTCGCCCCGCGGACCAGGCCCGGCCGCTACACGATCCTCGAACACCTCGACCTGAAGACCGACCAGATCAAGGACACCTACGTCGACTATGTCAAGGCCATCGGTAGCTGAACTCCGCCCCGTCGTCCACCCGGCAGGGGTGAAGGACCGGCGCAGCGGCGAGCACTGGGCGGGACGCCTCTACATGCGCGAGATCTCGCTGCGCATCGACCGCTATCTGGTGAACACCAGGATCACGCCCAACCAGCTGACCTACCTGATGACGGTCTTCGGCGTCCTCGCCGCCCCGGCCCTGCTGGTGCCGGGTGTGGCGGGCGCCGTGCTCGGCGTGGTGATGGTCCAGCTCTACCTGCTCCTCGACTGCGTCGACGGTGAGATCGCCCGCTGGAAGAAGCAGTTCTCGCTCGGCGGGGTGTACCTGGACCGGGTCGGCGCTTATCTGTGCGACGCTGCCGTGCTGGTCGGTTTCGGCCTGCGCGCCGCCGACCTGTTCGGCTCCGGGCGGATCGACTGGCTGTGGGCCTTCCTCGGCACCCTCGCCGCCCTCGGTGCCGTCCTGATCAAGGCCGAGACCGACCTCGTCGGAGTCGCCCGGCACCAGGGCGGTCTGCCGCCGGTCAAGGAGGCGGCGTCCGAGCCGCGCTCGTCCGGCATGGCGCTGGCCCGTAGGGCCGCCGCGGCGCTGAAGTTCCACCGCCTCGTCCTCGGCATCGAGGCGTCCCTGCTGATCCTGGTCCTGGCCGTCGTGGACGCGATCCGGGGCGACCTGTTCTTCTCCCGGCTCGGGGTCGCGGTGCTGGCGGGCATCGCGCTGCTGCAGACGGTCCTGCACCTCGTGTCCATCCTCGCCTCCAGCAGGCTGAAGTGAGCGGCGCCATAAAGGTCGGGGCCGTCATCATCACGATGGGCAACCGACCGGCCGAGCTCCGGGCCCTCCTGGACTCGGTGACCAAACAGGACGGCGACCCCGTCGAGGTCGTCGTGGTAGGCAACGGCTCGCCGGTGCCGGACGTCCCCGACGGCGTTCGCACGGTGGAACTGCCCGAGAACCTCGGCATCCCCAGCGGCCGCAATGTGGGCATCGAGGCCTTCGGGCCCGGTGGCAGCGACGTGGACATCCTGCTCTTCCTGGACGACGACGGCCTGCTCGCCTCCAACGACATTGCCGAGCTGTGCCGACAGGCCTTCGCGGCGGACCCGGAGCTCGGGATCATCAGCTTCCGCATCGCCGACCCCGGCACCGGCGAGACCCAGCGACGGCATGTGCCGCGACTGCGCGCCTCGGACCCGATGCGATCCTCCCGGGTCACCACCTTCCTGGGCGGAGCCAACGCCGTCCGCACGAAGGTCTTCGCCGAGGTGGGGGGTCTCCCGGACGAATTCTTCTACGCCCATGAGGAGACGGACCTGGCCTGGCGGGCCCTGGACGCGGGCTGGATGATCGACTACCGCTCGGACTTGGTGCTGTACCACCCCACGACCGCCCCCTCCCGGCACGCGATCTACCACCGTATGGTCGCCCGCAACCGGGTCTGGCTGGCCCGTCGCAATCTGCCCGCCGTCCTCATCCCCGTATACCTGGGCGCCTGGGTGCTCCTGACGCTGCTGCGCCGCCCCTCGCGGGCCGCCCTCCAGGCGTGGTTCGGCGGGTTCCGGGAGGGCTGGACGACCTCGTACGGCCCACGGCGGCCCATGAAGTGGCGTACGGTGTGGCGGCTCACACGACTGGGCCGGCCTCCGGTGATCTGACAAGCTCGAGGGAAGGAAACCGGCGGGCGGGACCCTCACCCCGGCTCCCACCCGTGTGCGGCAGGGCCGCGCATCCCGGAAACGGAGAGTTTGCCGACCTGTGAGTGAGACGACACATGACGGTGCCGTCGCGGTGAGTGACCGCCCGTCGTCCGACGAAGGCCTGACCGCGACCGAGCTGGCCGCCAAGTACGGGCTCGCGGTCAGCGGAGCCCGGCCCGGACTCGTCGAGTACGTCCGTCAGCTGTGGGGACGGCGTCACTTCATCCTCGCCTTCTCGCAGGCGAAGCTCACCGCCCAGTACAGCCAGGCCAGGCTGGGCCAGCTGTGGCAGGTCGCCACCCCGCTGCTGAACGCATGCGTGTACTACCTGATCTTCGGGCTGATCCTGAAGGTCAGCCGGGGCATGCCGCAGGGCACGTACATTCCGTTCCTGGTGACCGGCGTGTTCGTGTTCACCTTCACCCAGAACTCGATCATGGCCGGGGTGCGGGCGATCTCCGGCAACCTGGGCCTGGTGCGCGCCCTGCGCTTCCCCCGGGCCGCGCTACCCGTCTCGTTCGCGCTGCAGCAGCTCCAGCAGCTGCTGTTCTCGATGATCGTGATGTTCCTCGTGGCGGTGGGGTTCGGTAGCTATCCGCGCCTGTCCTGGCTGCTGATCGTTCCGGTGCTGGTGCTGCAGTTCCTCTTCAACACCGGTCTCGCGCTGATCGTGGCGCGGCTGGGTGCCAAGACCCCGGACCTGGCCCAGCTGATGCCGTTCGTCCTGCGAACCTGGATGTACGCGTCCGGTGTCATGTTCTCGCTGCACCAGATACTCGCCGGGCGCCCCGCATGGGTCATCCGTGCGCTGCAGGTGAACCCGGCCGCGGTCTACATGGACCTGATGCGTTTCGCCCTCATCAGGGGCTACGGTTCCGAGAACCTGCCACCGCACGTCTGGGTCATAGCGCTGTTCTGGGCCGTTGTGTTCTTCGTGGGCGGGTTCGTGTACTTCTGGAAGGCGGAGGAGCGGTACGGTCGTGGCTGAGCAGAACACCGGGGCCAGGGTGCCCACCGTGATCGCGGACGAGCTGCACATCGTCTACCGCGTCAACGGCGCCAAGGCCGGGAAGGGCAGCGCGACCGCCGCGCTGAGCCGAATCCTCCGGCGCGGCGAGGAGCGCGGAGTGCGCAAGGTGCACGCGGTCAAGGGTGTGTCGTTCGTCGCCTACCGGGGTGAGGCCATCGGGCTGATCGGTTCGAACGGCTCCGGCAAGTCCACCCTGCTGCGGGCCATCGCCGGTCTGCTGCCTGCCGAACGGGGCAAGGTCTACACCGACGGCCAGCCCTCGCTGCTCGGCGTGAACGCGGCCTTGATGAACGACCTGACGGGCGAGCGGAACGTCGTCCTGGGCGGCCTCGCGATGGGTATGTCCCGGGAGGAGATCAAGGCC
>NZ_JAYWVC010000131.1:0-23149 GCF_036281785.1 Streptomyces chiangmaiensis
TACGCCTGTACGCGCCGGGGTTGCCGTCCCTGGCCCAAGACCGTCCTCGTTCGTACCGGGTTCGTAGCAGGTTCGCGGCGCACGGCACGATTCCGTGTCGACGCCCCCTGACGAACTGCGTCAGACCTCACGGATTTGTTACAACGGGCCGGGAGCCCTTCACACCGGCGGCCGGACTCCCATGGCGGACCGGCCGACAGCTCGAGGCCCCCTGCGAGTCCGTGCGGCGGGCGAAAGACGCGCCGGACCGCCTGCCGGGCCAGGGGCCTGACGAAGATTCAGCTCCACGTCCGGGCGCTCCACCGAGTCGGCCGCGAGGCGCGCGCCACGAAGGTGGAGCGGCGCCCCGGCGGCCCGGTGACATCTCACCGTCGCCGTGCGCTGTGTAGGGAGCCCGGGTTCCGCACGGCGACGGGTCGCCCGCGCGCACCGGACGCCGGCGGCGTCTCCCTCGCCCGGGTTCCCCCTCCCCGTGCCTGCTCCCCTCCCCCCGGGAGCGGCGCGGGGAGGGGCCGGTCGGCCGGCACCTCGCCCACTGCCCGAGGTCCCGGCCGACCCGTGCGCGGAGAGCTGCTCGGGGACGGCCGGCGGCTCAAGCGACGCCGAGGCGGTGACGCGGGGGTCATGGAGCCGGATGAGCGAATCCCCCCGTTACGGCGTCCCGGCACAGCAGCCGCAGCGATCCGTGCCCGGCGAAGCAGCGACGGGCCTCGTCGATGGGGTCCCAGAGACGGCCGTCCGGGGTACGGATCCAGTGGTCACCGCCCGTCGACCACCACTCGGCGCCCGTCTGACGGACGATCACCTCACCCGTATAGGCGCCGAAACCGCGCAGCACACTCTCCACGGCCGCCAAGGGCGCCTCCTCGCGCCGCAGGTCGTCGATCATCCGGTCGATGCGCCACAGGCTCTGTGCCGAGTAGTCGAGGCGCAGCCGCGCCCCCTCCCGCATCGTCGCCACCACGTCCGCTGCCCACCGCAGGGGCTTCGTGGCCGCTTGGGGTCTGGTCTCCTGCTGAGTCGTCACATACGGAAGAGCGAGGTCAGCGAGCGATACGTCACTCGATTCCGCGGGATACCCGTAACCGGCGCAGGACCGACCCAGCTCGCCCGCACGACGCTCACAGGATCTTCTTTCGGCGAGGGTGCCCGGCAGGGCAGTGATGCTCCGGTGCCCCCGTGCGCTCAATTCACTGATGAGCACGTACCTGCATCTGCGCGCGGTGCCACCCCCGGCGCTGCGCAACAGCGCGACCTGGTTGCAACGACTGTTCGAAGATGACCGGGACGGCGTCCGGGGCCGGGTCGGCCGGCATCGCGAGAAGGTGCTGGACAAGGGCTACCTGGAACAGGAACTCCTCTACGCCGGCGCCCGCCTGCACCGTGCGGAGGACCCACCGCGGACCCAGGTGGTGCTCGGCGGCCAGCCGGTGTTCCCCCCGGACCGCAACAAACCGCCGTTCCTGCTGCTGACGGCGGCTCAGGCGAACCGGGTCGCCGCGTTCCTGGCCTCGGCCGGCTTCGAGACACTGTGGCGCCCCGCCCGGGGCCAACTGCTTCCGCGGCACGGCGGAAGGGCCGCCGAGCCCGAGACACGGGGCGCCTTCGCGGCGGCGCACCGCGACCTCACGGCGTTCTACGTGCGGACGGCCGAGTGCGGGGACGCGGTGGTGAAGTGGTTCATGGACTGAGGCACGCGGGATCCGGGGAGGCATGGCCCCGGTGCACCCGCGGCGGGACCCGGCACACGCGCGTCCTCGGCGTGGCGACACGCCCGGTCCCCGGTCACACCCGCCCGCGCGCCCGCCTCGACACGACGGCCTGCAGTACCCGGCGGCCCTCGGTCGACACATCGCGGGCCTGCCGCAGTCCGACCGCGCCGTGACCCGTCACCAGCTCCAGGACGGTGACCTGGCGCCGCAGTTCGGCGGCGACGAGCGGCGACATGCCGTCCGTGCAACCCTCGCGGCGGCCCGCCACCGACGTCGCACCGTCGTCGTCGGCGGAGTCCAGCAGCCGGTGTATCTGCAGCGCGGCGACCGAGCAGGCGTCGGCCCACTGGCGCAGGGCATCGGTCGAACGGTCCGCGGGAACCGCCTCGAGCATGCGGCGGGCGAGCCCTGCGGCCTCCGCCTCGGCGGCGCCCTCCGCGTCGCCGTCGGCCCGCGCCTCGGCGCCCAGTTCGGCCCGCACCTTGGCGAGCCGCTCCTCCCACTCGTGGCCCTCGACGAGACTCGCCCACAGCGGGCGCAGGATGTCGTCGTCGCCTCCGAGGAGCGGTACGCACCGATCCAAACAGGCCAGCCCGCTCGCCGCGAGTGCACGCTCGTCGGCCTGTGCGATCAGGTCCACCAGGCTCATCACGCCTCCTCGACATGCCTCGTTGGGCGCCTCATGTCTACGGAGCCCGCACTTCCCCCTACTGCGTGCAACCTACCGGGAGTGTCACAGCGGCACCACGCCCGTCGGTCGAGGAGTTCGTGACGTTGTTTTCGGCCAAGCGCACTCCAGGTTGCGTCCCGGCGCGGCGGCCGTTCAGCCGAGCCGGTTCGCCAGTTGCAGGAACTGTGTCCAGGACAGCGCGGGCGTCCTCGGGTCCCACAGCTTCTGGGCGGTCGCCCGCAGCGGCATCCTGATCCCGGCCGCCACCTGGTCCTGCGTCTGCGCGTAGGCGCGGTCGCTCCAGACCGCGAACACGCCGCCGAGTATCTGACCGTCGTACCGGGCGGGCACCTCCGTCGTCCCCCGCAGCACGCGCGGGTTCCACCGCTCGTAGATCCGCTGACCGGTGGGGTAGACGAAGGTCTGCGGCTGCCCGAGCACGTAGTACAGGAACTCGTCGTTGTAGTTGATCACCTTGCGGCCCGCGCCCAGGTATTCCGCCGGCTGCCGGGCGCCCAGCTCCTTGCCGGTCCAGTACGCGACCTCCAGGTCCTTGGCCGGCTGCACCACGCTCGTGCGGTAGAAGCCGTCGTTCCAGGCGCGCGTCGTCCGGCTGTGCCCGCGCATCACGTCCGCGCGGTCGTTCAGCCAGCCGGTCGCGAGGTCGGCGACGCCCGCGTTCGCTCCGTACTTCGCCCTCGCCGCGGCGGCCAGTTGCGGATAGGAGGCGGCCGGGTTCGACACCGTCAGTGCCCGGTACTCGTCGCCGCCCAGGTGCCAGTACGCGCCGGGGAACACCCCCGCGAACTCGTCGAGGAGGTCGTCCACGATCTTCGCGGCCGCCGGCTTCGAGATGTCGAGCGCCCCGCGCGGGGCGGCGCCTGAGACGCTGCGCAGTTGCAGGTCGGGGTGCGCGGCGATGACCGCCCCCAGGTGCCCGGGCGAGTCGATCTCGGGGACGACGGTGATGTGACGGCTCGCGGCGAGGTCGACGATCCTCTTGACCTCCGCCTTGCTGAGGTGCCGCTGGGACACGATCTCCGGATGCGAGCTGGATTCGATGCGGAAGCCCTGGTCGTCGGAGAAGTGCAGACCGAGTTCGTTGTACTTCAGATCGCCGAGCTCCCGGACCCGGTCCTCGATCCAGCCGGCCGTGTAGTACTTGCGAGCGATGTCGATCATGAAACCGCGCCGCGGCTCGGCGGGCGCATCCCGGACGACGCCCTCGGGAGCCGTACCGCCGCCGTGCACCTCCTGCTTGAGAGTGCGAGTGCCGTAGAAGACCCCCGCGTCGCCCGGACCGGTGATCCGCACCCGCCGGTTCTGCACGGTCATCGTGTACGACTCCTGGTCGCCGCTGCCGGCCAGGCCCAGTTCCACGTCGCCGTCGCGGGCGGCGGTCCGCCCCGCGTACGTCATCCCCAGCTCTCCGGCCAGCAGCCGTCCCTCGTCGTCCAAGGAGGCGTTGCCGACGACCACGCGGGCGCCGGGCGCGGGCCGCCAGCCCGGGCCGCGAGCAGGGACGTGCTCGCGAACGGCGGGGATGGTGCGGGGCGTTTGGGACAGGGGGTAGGTGACGGTCGGTGACGGCGATGCCCCGGACGGGCTCACGGAGTTCCGGGACGGCGAGCCGCCGCCGGACGGCCACAACGCCACGGCCGCGGCGATCGCGCCCGCCACGACGATTCCCCCGCCCAGCAGCAACCCGTTGCGCCTCCGGTGCGTCTTGCTCTCGGGAACCCGCCGCCTCCGGCCGGTCACCGCTCCGCACCCCGTTCCACGCCCGCGTACGGCCACGCCGGGCCCGTACGCCTCCGCGGCGCCCCGGGCACCGCACCCGTACGTATCCGCCCGCCGTCCGACCGCATACCCCTCACCTCTCCACGCGCCTGCCTTCTCCGAACCTACGACCCCTGCCCACCCCACCCGTCCACCGGACGCCGCAGAACTCTCCCATTCGGGTGAAATTCGGTCAGCCGATGGACGACCCCCCGACCGCCGTCGGATAACGTGACGGCGCATTTCCCGCACCCTCCCCTGCCGACCCCCTGTGACGCCCGCACGACGTCACGCCCGCCACTCGCCGAGGACCCACGCTGCCTTCGCACCGTCTCCCCGACCTCCCCGGCCCCACCGCCCTACCGGCGCAGCACCGCATCGAGGCCCCCACGGGCATCGAGCGGTTCAACTCCACGCCCGCCGCGGACGCCCGGCGCGCGCTTCTCACCTGCTGCCGGAGCCCGCGCTGGGCCGACCGGGTCGCGGACCACCGCCCCTACCCGGACCTGGACTCCCTGCTCGCCGCGGGCGACGAAGCGGCCTACGACCTGACGCCCGCCGACCTGGCCGAGGCCCTGGCCGGGGAATCGCTCACCCTGCTCCCGGCCGGCGCGTACTCCGCGGCCCACACCGCCCTGAGCGCCGCACACGCGGCCTACGAGAGTCGATTCGGACACGTGTTCGTCATCTGCCTGGACGGCGTGACTCCCGAAGAGGCGGCCGACCGCGTCCTGGCGGCCATCCGGTCACGATTGACACACGATCCGGAGGAAGAGCGTCCACTGGCCGCGGAGGAGCTGCGCCGTCTGACGAGAGGCAGGCTGATCCGCCTGGTGCACGACTTCGCCGACACGCCTGTCCCGCAACGCGCCCTGTAGGGGCGCGGAGCCCTGAGCCCGCAGCCACCGGCTCTTCCCATGGCGCTGCGGCGCCGATAGCCCGTCCGTGCTCGTTTGATTGCCAGTTTGATCACATCGGTAGGGCCGCCGCAAGCGTTCCGGCCGCACGTCGCTACGATGCTGGGGGCCGGTGGACCGTACCCGGCCGGGCCCGACCGACACAGAAGCCGGCGCGGCCCTAGTCCCCGCTCCCGGAGGGTTCTTCCGTGCCGGCTGGAACGCTGTACCGCGGCCGGGAAGGAATGTGGTCCTGGGTGGCTCATCGAGTCACCGGCGTCCTCATCTTCTTCTTCCTGTTCGTACACGTGCTGGACACCGCACTCGTCCGTGTCTCCCCCGAGGCCTACGACAACGTCGTGGCCACGTACAAGTCGCCGATCGTCGCCGTGCTGGAGTACGGCCTGGTCGCCGCCATCCTCTTCCATGCGCTGAACGGCCTGCGCGTCATCGCCGTCGACTTCTGGTCGCAGGGCCCGCGCTACCAGAAGCAGATGCTCTGGACCGTCGTCGGCGTCTGGGTCGTGCTGATGCTCGGGGCCATCTACCCCGTCCTCGGCCACGCCGCTCGTGAAGTGTTCGGGAGCTGACGCGCATGTCCACGACAGAAACCACCGCCTCCGGCATCGGCCCCGTCGAGGGCGCCTCGCTGTACGACGTCGACAACCCGGCGCCGGTCATCGAGCCGCCGCGCAAGCGGACGAAGAAGACCCCGAAGTCGACCCGCGGCAACTTCGAGATGTACGGCTGGCTGTTCATGCGCCTGTCCGGCATCGTCCTGGTCGTCCTGGTCCTCGGCCACCTGCTGATCCAGCTGGTCCTCGACGGCGGCGTGTCCAAGATCGGCTTCGCCTTCGTGGCCGGCCGCTGGGCCTCCCCGTGGTGGCAGGTCTGGGACCTCGCCATGCTCTGGCTCGCCATGCTGCACGGCGCCAACGGTCTGCGTACCGTCATCAACGACTACGCCGAGCGGGCGAACACGCGACTGTGGCTGAAGGGCCTGCTGTACACCGCCACGGTGTTCACCATCCTGCTGGGCACGCTGGTGATCTTCACCTTCGACCCGAACATCCGCTAGGCACGGGGCTGCGAGAAACATGAAGATCCACAAGTACGACACCGTCATCGTCGGCGCCGGCGGCGCCGGCATGCGCGCAGCCATCGAGGCCACGAAGCGCAGCCGCACCGCCGTGCTGACGAAGCTCTACCCGACCCGCTCCCACACGGGCGCCGCGCAGGGCGGCATGGCCGCCGCGCTGGCCAACGTGGAGGAGGACAACTGGGAGTGGCACACCTTCGACACGGTCAAGGGCGGTGACTACCTGGTCGACCAGGACGCCGCCGAGATCCTGGCGAAGGAGGCCATCGACTCGGTCCTCGACCTGGAGAAGATGGGCCTGCCGTTCAACCGGACGCCCGAGGGGAGGATCGACCAGCGCCGGTTCGGCGGTCACTCGCGCAACCACGGCGAGGCCCCGGTCCGCCGGTCCTGCTACGCGGCCGACCGCACCGGTCACATGATCCTCCAGACGCTGTACCAGAACTGCGTGAAGGAGGGCGTGGAGTTCTTCAACGAGTTCTACGTCCTCGACCAGCTGATCACCGAGGTCCACGGCGTCACGAAGTCGGCCGGTGTGGTGGCCTACGAGCTGGCCACCGGCGAGATCCACATCTTCCAGGCGAAGGCCGTCATCTACGCCTCCGGCGGCACCGGCAAGTTCTTCAAGGTGACGTCGAACGCGCACACGCTGACCGGTGACGGCCAGGCCGCCGTCTACCGCCGGGGCCTGCCGCTGGAGGACATGGAGTTCTTCCAGTTCCACCCGACCGGCATCTGGCGCATGGGCATCCTCCTCACCGAGGGCGCGCGCGGCGAGGGCGGCATTCTCCGCAACAAGGACGGCGAGCGCTTCATGGAGAAGTACGCGCCGGTGATGAAGGACCTGGCGTCCCGTGACGTCGTGTCCCGCTCCATCTACACGGAGATCCGCGAGGGCCGCGGCTGCGGTCCCGAGGGCGACCACGTCTACCTGGACCTCACCCACCTGCCGCCGGAGCAGCTGGACGCCAAGCTGCCCGACATCACCGAGTTCGCCCGCACCTACCTCGGCATCGAGCCGTACACGGACCCGATCCCGATCCAGCCGACCGCGCACTACGCGATGGGCGGCATCCCGACGAACGTCGAGGGCGAGGTCCTCGCGGACAACACCACTGTGGTCCCGGGCCTGTACGCGGCCGGCGAGGTCGCCTGCGTGTCCGTCCACGGCGCGAACCGCCTCGGCACCAACTCGCTGCTGGACATCAACGTCTTCGGGCGCCGGGCGGGTATCGCGGCGGCGGAGTACGCGCAGAAGGCGGACTACGTCGAACTGCCGGAGAACCCCGCCGAGCTCGTGGTCGCGCAGATCGAGCACCTGCGCTCCTCCACGGGCAGCGAGCGCGTGGCGGACCTGCGCCGCGAGCTGCAGGAAACCATGGACGCCAACGTCATGGTGTTCCGCACCGAGCAGACGATCAAGACGGCCGTCGAGAAGATCGCCGAGCTCAGGGAGCGCTACAAGAACGTGGCGATCCAGGACAAGGGCAAGCGGTTCAACACGGACCTGCTGGAGGCCATCGAGCTGGGCAACCTGCTGGACCTGGCCGAGGTCATGGCGGTGTCGGCCCTCGCCCGCAAGGAGTCCCGCGGCGGCCACTACCGCGAGGACTACCCGAGCCGCGACGACGTCAACTTCATGCGCCACACCATGGCGTACCGCGAGGTGGGCGACGACGGCACCGAGTCCATCCGTCTCGACTACAAGCCGGTCGTCCAGACCCGCTACCAGCCGATGGAGCGTAAGTACTGATGGCAACCCCTGTTCTGGACACGGTGGAGGCGGAGTCCGCCGCGTCCCCCTACATCACCGTCACCTTCCGGGTCCGCCGCTTCAACCCGGAGGTCTCGGCCGAGGCGACCTGGGAAGACTTCCAGCTGGAGATCGACCCCAAGGAACGCGTCCTCGACGGTCTGCACAAGATCAAGTGGGACATGGACGGCACGCTGACGTTCCGCCGCTCCTGTGCCCACGGCATCTGCGGCTCGGACGCCATGCGGATCAACGGCAAGAACCGCCTTGCCTGCAAGACGCTGATCAAGGACATCAACCCCGAGAAGCCGATCACGATCGAGCCCATCAAGGGCCTGACGGTCCTCAAGGACCTGGTCGTCGACATGGAGCCGTTCTTCCAGGCCTACCGGGACGTCATGCCCTTCCTCGTCACGAAGGAGACGAACGAGCCGACGCGCGAGCGTCTGCAGTCCGCCGAGGACCGCGCGCGTTTCGACGACACGACGAAGTGCATCCTGTGCGCCGCCTGCACGTCGTCGTGCCCGGTGTTCTGGAACGACGGCCAGTACTTCGGCCCGGCCGCCATCGTCAACGCGCACCGCTTCATCTTCGACTCGCGTGACGAGGCCGGCGAGCAGCGCCTCGAGATCCTGAACGACAAGGACGGCGTGTGGCGCTGCCGCACGACGTTCAACTGCACGGACGCCTGCCCGCGCGGCATCGAGGTGACGAAGGCGATCCAGGAGGTGAAGCGAGCGCTGATCACGCGCCGCTTCTGATCTTCCGGATCCGGCACGAGGGCCCTGTTTCCGCAACTTTGGAAACAGGGCCCTCGTGTGTTTCTGGCCTGTTTGCACCTCCACTGAATAAGTAGCTCCGTCTGTCACACTCCGACCCCAATGCCCAGTAGGTAGGGGACCGTTCGTGGAGCAGAGCAAGGAATCGTACATAGGGCCGAGGGCCCCGCACTTCCTCGGTTATCCGGAAGCGTCCGCGGCAGCGCAGACGGTGGCCGCGCCCCTGCTGGCGGGCGCGTCCCTGTCCCTGGTCGGCCTGATCATCGTTGACGGCGGCGACTTCCGGTGGCCCGGCGTGACGCTGCTTCTCGTCGTCACGTCGGCCATTGCGTTGATCGCGACCATGCAGATCGGCGCCGATGCCCGCAAGTACCTGTACAACCGGCAGACGATCGAGGCCTGGTACACACCGGAGGATCTGTAGGCCTGCGCCGCTGTGACCGCGCCCTTGTAGGCCACCGCCGCCAGCACCGGGCCGGCGCCGCACAGCCACCGAGCTGACGGCTCGTCGTAGAGGGCCGCGCATCCGGCTCCGGTGAGCAGCAGGAAGGACCAGCAGAGATTCACCGCCGTGTCGAGTGCGTCACGAGTGCAACGGAGTACCTCGGCCATACGGTCCGATACTTGGAGGTAGATGCGCGGCCACGAGGTCAGCGTCGTCAGCCCGTAGCGTTCCCCGGCGCTCAACTCCCCGGCCCGCAGGGCGTTGCCCAGTGCCGTGGGCAGGAGGAGATCGACCGGTGGGTGGGTGGCGAGGCGGCGGCGCGCGTCGGCCCGCACGCGTCGCGCCCGGTCCCCGCCCGTCGCCGCCTCGGCCCGTCGCCGCAGCGCCTGCCACCGTTTGCGCTGGACCCGGGTCAGCATCCCCGCAAGTCCGGCCGTGAGCGGCCAGCGGTCCCAGTAGCCCTCCAGCACGCGTACCGCACGCACCTGGAACGGTTGCAGCAACAGGCCGAGAACTGCCGCGCAGACGGTGATCGTCGCAATGTCCCCCAGCAGCGCCGTCGGCCGCGGCGGCCACACGGCGCTCCAGTCGCTGCGCTCCGAGAAGCTCCCTGCCCGTACGAGCGCGAGCACCCCGGCGACGAACAGCGCACACGGCGCGAAGTGCACCGACAGCACCCGTCGCACGAAGCCCCGCCCTCCCCATACGCCCCTCGGCGCCCCTCAGTATGGGCGCTCGGGGATCACGGCCCATGGGCAGGGCGGGAGGGACTCCGGTGACTCGGCCGGCGGGCGGCACGGCATCCGCGCTCCATATCAAGGTTCGAGGCGGAGGCGTGACCGTCACCTCACGCTGCGGTGGGACCGTGGGGCACCCCCCTCCCAGTTGAGTTGAACACGTTCAAAAACAGGTCTACAGTCAATCCCGTCAGCGTTTTTGAACGCGTTCAAGAAGGGTGGGGACATGGACCTCACGGTCATCGCCTACGTCATCTATCTGCTGATCAGCGTCGCCCTGACGGTCTGGGTGGCGCGCACCCTCAGCCGCAACGGGCGCGTCTTCCTCGAGGACGTGCTGCACGGGAACGAGAAGCTCGCCGACGCCGTCAACCACCTCCTGGTGGTCGGCTTCTACCTCGTCAACCTCGGCTTCGTGGCGCTGTATCTGAACGGCCACGGCACCGTCGAGGACGCGCGCGGCATCTTCGAGGCACTGTCGACCAAGCTCGGCGTGGTGCTGCTGGTGCTCGGTGTGATGCACCTGGGCAACGTGTACGTGCTCAACAGGATCCGGCGGCGCGGTGCGATGGAGCGGGAGCAGGTCCCGCCCGTCGGGCCGCAGGGCTGGGTCACGCCTTCGACGGGGGCCTGAGCCGTGCCGGCCCCGGAGGTCCGGGATGCCGCGCGCGTCCCGGTCCACGGGCTCACCGTCCTGTACGACGCCGACTGCTCCCTGTGCACCTTCCTGCGCGACTGGCTGGTACGGCAGCCCCAGCTGGTGCCGCTGGACCTGGTTCCGGCCGGCTCGCAGGAGGCACGCCGGCGCTTCCCCGGACTCGACCACCGCGCCACCCTCGACGAGATCACGGTCGTCGGCGACGCGGGCCAGCTCTACCGCGGGCCCGGCGCCTGGGTCGTGACGCTGTGGGCGCTGCGCGGCCACCGTGCCCTCGCCCACCGGCTCAGCACGCCGACGGGCGCCAGGCTCGCCAGGGGCGCGGTGCTGGCGGCCGCCAAGTGGCGAGGGGCGCAGTGGGGCGGGCGCGCCTACCGGCAGGGGGACGGCTGGAGCTACGACCCGGCACGGGGGTGGACCTACACCGGGCCCGGGTGCGACGGCGGCGCCTGCGCCACTCGTTAGGCTCTCTGTTCGTGCCCTCGAAGAACGACCGAGCCGACGAGGCCGGTACGCCCACCAAGTCGGAGCAGACCCGTGCGCTCATCCTGGAGACAGCGATGCGCCTGTTCCAGGAGCGCGGCTACGACAAGACGACGATGCGGGCGATCGCCAAGGAGGCCGGTGTCTCCGTGGGGAACGCCTACTACTACTTCGAGGGCAAGGAACATCTGATCCAGGGCTTCTACGACCGGATCGCCGCCGAGCACCGCGTGGCGGTCCGGGAGGTCCTGGAGCGGGAGACCGGCCTCGAGGCACGGCTGGCGGGAGTCCTGGAGGCGTGGCTGGACATCGCCACGCCGTACCACGAGTTCGCCGTGCAGTTCTTCAAGAACGCCGCCGACCCGGACAGTCCGCTCAGCCCCTTCTCCCCCGAGTCGGAGCACGCGCGCCAGGAGGCCATCGCCGTCCACAAGGAGGTGCTGGCCGGCGCGAAGACCAAGGTCTCCGCCGATCTGCGGGACGTCCTGCCCGAGTTGATGTGGCTCTCCCAGATGGGCCTCGTGCTGTATTGGATCTTCGACAGGACCGAGGGGCGCGAGCGCAGCTACCGGCTGGCCGAGCGCGGCGCCCGGCTCACCGCACGGGGTGTCGCCCTGGCCCGCTTCCGTGTGCTGCGGCCCCTCGTCCTCGAAGTGCACGAACTGTTCACGGACTTCCTGCCGGGCATGACGAAGATGCTGCCGGACCCCGGGAGCAGGCAGCGGGCCGAGTGATCACCGCCGCCTGAACACCGCCGGACCCGAAGACCGGGGCCGCCCCCTGCTCCGAGGCTCGGACACCGGTCCGCAACGTCGTCGACCGCGGGCACCGGCGCCTTCGCATGCGGCGATCCGGCCGGGGAGACGTACGGGAAACACCACGTCCACGTCCCCGGCGAGATCGTCACGCCGCCCGCCGAGATCGGCCTCGATACGGGCGCGAGCCTCAAGGCCGGGCGGAAGAGGGCCGGTTGACGGCATCCACCTCGTCGCCCGTCAACTCCACGTCGTACACCAGCGGTTCCTCCCCGACGACCACGTGCCGGGCCTTCGATCCGTACGCGGCGGCCGTGATCGCCACGAGATAGGTGCCCGGGGACGGGACCGCGAGGATGTAGGAGCCGTCGGCCAGTGACGTGACGCGGTCCAGCTGGCGGCCGCCCTTCGAGAGCAGCGTCACGGCCGCTCCCTGCACCGGCTCGCCCTCCGCGTCCCGTACGAACCCGTACACCACCGTCGCGCCACCGGCCGTCGGCCTCGTCTCCTGCTGCGGCTCCTCGCCCGGCTCCACCGCCAGATGCGGCAGCCGCTTCTCCAGCCGGCCGGGCAGCCACCAGTTCGCCCCACCGAGCAGATGCATCACCGCCGGCACCAGCGCCGTCCGCAGGACGAACGCGTCCAGCGCCACGGCCGCGGCGAGCCCGACGCCCGCCATCGCGGCGCCCGAGTTGCCGCTGAGCACGAACGCCAGGAACACGCAGACCATGATCAGGGCCGCGGAGTTGATGACCCGGCTGGTCTCCGCGAGACCGACGCGGACGGCGCGGGCGTTGTCCTTGGTGTGCACCCACTCCTCGTGCATCCGGCTCACCAGGAAGACCTGGTAGTCCATCGACAGACCGAACAGCAGGGACAGCATGATGATCGGCAGGAAGGCCTGGATCGGCCCCTCCTTGCCGAGGCCCAGCAGGTCCAGGCCCCAGCCCCACTGGAAGACCGCCACCAGGACGCCGAAGGACGACGCCGCGGCGATCAGGTTCATCACGGCGGCCGTCAGCGGCACCACGAGCGAGCGGAACGCGATCAGCAGGAGCAGGAAACCGAGCCCGATGATGGTCCCGATGAAGTACGGCAGCCGGTCGCCCGTGACGGACGCGAAGTCCTTGGAGACCGCCGTGACGCCGCCGACATGGGCCTGCGCGCCCGCCTTCGGGATCACCTCGTCGCGCAGGGTGTCGATGAGCCTGTCCGTCTGCTCGGACTGCGGCGAGGTGGTCGGGACGACCTGGATGACCGTGACGCCCTGTGCGGGCGGCAGCGCGGCCGCCCTGGCCACGCCGTCCGTCTCCCGGATGCCCCGAACCAGCACGTCCGTGTCACCGCTGACCGAGACCACCTGCAGCGGTCCGTTGAAGCCGGGTCCGAAGCCCTCGGCGAGCAGGTCGTAGGCCTTGCGGGTCGTCGTCGACGCGTCGTCGTTGCCCTGGTCGGCGGCCCCGAGGCGAAGGGAGAGCACCGGCAGGGCGAGCACGGTCATGACCACCACCGCGAGCACGGCGATCGTCCGGGGGCGCTTCTGCACCGTGGCCGACCACTTCGCCGCGAGGCCGCTCGCCCGCTCCGCCTCGGGTCCCTGGGCCGCGAGCCGCCGCCGCTGCCGGCGGCTGAGCACCCGCGGGCCGAGCAGACCGAGCAGCGCCGGCAGCAGGGTGACGGCCGCGAGCACGCTCAGCACGACGGTGAGCGAGGTGCCGATGACCACACCGTCCAGGAAGCGCAGATTGGTCACCAGCATCCCGGCGAGCGCGATGCACACCGTGCCGCCCGCGAACAGCACCGCCCGGCCCGAGGTGTTGAGGGCGGTGACCGCCGCCTCCTCCGGTTCCATGCCGCGCAGGATGCCGCGCCGGTGCCGGGTGACGATGAACAGGGCGTAGTCGATGCCGACCCCGAGGCCGATCAACGAGGCCAGCAGGGGTGCGATGTCGGGCACGCCCGTGACATGGCTGATCAGCTGCGTGGAGAACAGCCCGATGCCGACGCCGAACACCGCGACGGCGATCGGCAGCAGCATCGCGAAGAGCGAGCCGAAGGCCAGGAACAGCACGACCGCCGCCGCCACGACGCCGACCATCTCGGACAGTCCGGTGGGCGGCTGCTGGATCCGGGTGATCGCCTGACCGCCCAACTCGACCTCGAGACCGCCGCGCTCGGCGTCCTGCGCCGTGTCGACGACGTCCTGGACCAGCTTTTGGGGCACCTCGTTGGCCCGCTCGGTGAAGGTGAGTTGCGCGTACGCGATCGTCCCGTCCCGGCTGATCTGCGCCGCGCCCTGGGGGCCCGCATACGGGCTGCCGACCGCGCCGATCCCCGGCATTCGCGCGATCTTCGCCAGTGCGGGCTGGATCCGCGCCCGCACCGCCTCGTCGCGCACCGATCCCCGCTCGACCTTCCAGACCATCGTGTCGGTGTCACCCGAGGCCTTCGGGAAGGCCTTCGTCATCAGGTCGTACGCGGTCTTGGAGTCCGTGTTCGGCAGGGAGAAGACATTCGCGTAGTCGGGCCCCTTGGCGGACGCCGTCGCGCCCATCCCGACCAGCGCTCCCACCCACAACAACAGGACCAGCAACCGGTGCCGATAGCACCACCGCGCCAGTGTCGTCACTCTCCACCTTCCTTCATCGGCGTCCCCCAGGTCCCGGAGCACCAGGATCGGTGGCGGCGGGCCCGGACGGGCTCACCGCCGCCCGACTCTCAAGGAACTCCAAAGCGCCCACCGCCCCGGCCGCCGGTGCCGCCGCGGATACTGGTGGGCATGACGGCCAACGAGGCAGCGCACGAAGGGGCCACGGTTCTCGTCGTCGAAGACGAGGAGAGCATCGCGGACGTCCTCGCCATCGCCCTGCGCTACCACCGCTTCCAGGTGATGATCGCGGGCACCGTGCGCGAGGCGCTCACCCTCGCGGAACGGACACGGCCGGACGCGGCGCTGCTGGACGTGATGCTGCCGGACGGCGACGGACGTGCGCTCGGCCGGGAACTCCGCGCCCGCCGGCCGGACCTGGCACTGGTCTTCGTCACCGCGCGCGACGCACCCGCCGAGATCGTCGGGGCGCTCGGCTTCGGCGACGACTACATCACCAAGCCGTTCAACATAGACGAGGTGGTCGCCCGCCTGCGGGCCGTCCTGCGGCGTACGCGCCCCGCGGACGTCCTGCCGCAGCGCCCGCCGCTGCGCTACGGGGATCTGGAGCTGGACGAGACGACGTATTCGGTGCACCGTGCGGGCCGCACGGTCGAGCTGACCCCCACCGAGTACGCACTGCTGCGCTTCCTGGTGCGCAACGGCGGCCGGATCGTGCCCAAGGAGCAACTGCTGCGCCATGTGTGGCAGTACGAGCACACGCCGCCCGAGTCGACGGTCGTCGAGACGTACATCAGTTATCTGCGCCGCAAGCTCGACGCGCTCGGACCGCCGATGATCACCACGCGGCGGGGCGTCGGATACGGGCTGGCATGACGTTCCTCCGGCTCCCCTCGCTCCCGCGGCCACGGGGCATCCACTCCCTGCGCGGCAAGCTGACGCTGGCGAACGTGGGGCTGCTGGCGCTCGGCATCGTGGCGGCGACCGCCATCAGCCTGATGGGCATGCGGCACTACGTGCTCGGACAGATCGACACGGAGCTGACCAAGTCCCGCGACTCGCTCGTCCGTTCGCAGCTGACCCTGCGGGAGATCGACTCGCTGAGCGCGCTGGCGGTCGTCCGCGACCGGTTGCTGCCGCACAGCGGCGGCGACTCGCCGAACCCGGACTCCGTGTTCGCGGCCGTCGACCGGCACGGCACGGTGCTCACGGTCGCCGGCCTGAAGCCGACCGACGCCCAGCAGGCGCTCGCCTCCGCCGTCCACGATCCCGCCGCCCTCGTCGTGGCCCCGCAGCCGCGCGACATCCACCTGCGCGGCGACCCCTACCGGGTGACCGGGGCGCGGCTCGCGGACGGCACCTACGTGCTGCTGGCCCGCTCGACCCGGGTGCTGCACACGGGCATGGCCAAGGCGCTCCGACTCGATCTCACCATCGGGACCCTGCTGCTGGCCCTTTTCGCGGCGCTGACGATGATCAGTGTGGGCCGCAGGATGCGGCCGCTGGAGGACATGGTGGAGACGTCGTCGGCGATCGCCGAGGGCGATCTGACCCGGCGCGTGCCCTCCAGCAGGGAGACCACTTTGGAGGTCGAGCAGCTGCGCACCGCGCTCAATTCGATGCTCCACCAGGTGGAGTCGGCGTACCGGACACGCGAACGCAGTGCCGCCCAGCTCCGCCACTTCGTCGCGGACGCCTCGCACGAGTTGCGCACGCCGCTGTCGGCGATACGCGGCTACCTCCAGCTGTACGACAAGGGAATGCTGACCGATCCGGTGGAGCGGAAGCGTTCGTGGGAGCGGATGATGGCCGAGGCGGACCGGATGGGCCGCCTGGTCGACGAACTCCTCGTCCTCGCCCGCCTCGACCAGCGGCCCGAACTCCGCTTCCGGACCGTGGACCTGAGCCGTCTGGTACAGGACGCGGCGGAGGACCTGCGGGCCCAGCAGCCGGAGCGTCCGGTGACGGTGCGTGCGGACGGGGCGCTGCTCGTACGGGCCGACGAGTCCGGTCTGCGTCAGGTGCTCGGCAACCTCGTGACGAACGTCCGTGTCCACACGCCCGCCGGCACTCCGGTGCTGCTCGGTCTCGAACGCGAGGGCGAGGCGGTACGGCTGTGCGTCACGGACGAGGGACCGGGGCTCACGGAAGACGACGCGACACGTGTCTTCGACCGCTTCTTCCGTGCGGGCCGGGGTGCGGGCAGCGGGCTCGGCATGGCGATCGTGCACGGGGTGGTGGCGGCGCACGGCGGCGACGTGACGGTACGGACGGCGCCGGGCGAGGGGCTGACGGTGACGGTCACGCTGCCGGAGCGGGCGCACGACCGGGACCACCGGTGAGCGCCCGCCCGGCGACCGTCAGATCCAGGTCAGCCGCCAGAGGCGGAAGACGCCGGTGCCGTCCGACAGGTACCGGCTGCCGCCGACGTCCTCGCTGCTGACCACGTACTCCTTGCGCTGCCACAACGGGATCAGCGGAACGTCCTGCGCCACCAGTTGCTGGATCTGCTTGAAGTCCTTTGCGGTCCGGCCACGGTCCGAGTACCGCTGGCTGTCCAGGACCAGATCGTCGACGGCCTTGCTGCTGTAGCCGTTCTTCATGCTGTTGCCGGTGCCGACGAGCGGGGCGGTGAAGGTGTCCGGGTCGGGAAAGTCGGCCACCCAGCCGACGGCGTACGCGTCGAGCTCGCCGCTCGCGTACCGCTTCTGGAAGACGGTCCACTCGTAACCCTTGAGGTCCACCTTGAACAACTTGCCCGCCTCCAGCTGCCGCTTCAGCTCGGCAGCCTCCTCCGCGGCTGCGCCGCGGCCCACGGCGTAGCCGTAGGTGAAGTGGACGGGCACATGCACGCCTGCCGCGGTGAGCAGGGTACGGGCCGTGCCGGCGTCGGGCTTGGGGTAGGCGTCGAAGAACGAGGTGGTGTGGCCGGTGATGCCCGCCGGGATGAGCGAGTAGAGCGGGTCGGTGGTGCCCTTGTACACCTTGTCGATCAGTTCCTCGCGGTTGATCACCGTCGCGATGGCCTGGCGGACCCGGCGGTCGTGCAGCGGCGAGTGGGAACCGGTGTTCAGGACCAGGTTGCGGGTCTCGGCGCTGTCGGCCTCGCTGACGCGCTGGTCGGGGTCGCTCGGCGCGAGGCCGGCGAGCGCGGAGGGCGGCAGCTGCCGCGTGGCGACGTCGACGTCCTTCGCCTTCCAGCCCTTCTCCAGGGCGGCGGGGTCGCCGTAATAGCGCAGCTCGATGGGCCGGCCGGAGTCCTTGACGGCGCCCTTGTAGTGGCCGTTCGGGGCGAGGACGGCGTCCTTGTCCTTCGTGTACCTCCTCAGGATGTACGGGCCGGTCCCGTCGACGGCGAAGTCGGTGCGCAGCGCGTCCTGCGGGTACTTGGTGTGGTCGACGATCGAACCGGCGCCGGTGGCCACCTTGAACGGGAACGTCGCGTCGGCCGAGGACAGATGGAAGGTGACGGTGAGCCCGTCGGCGTCCACCGAGCGGAGCGTCTCGAGCAGGGGCGCGGGACCGACGTCGGAGTTGATGCTCTTGACCCGGTCGAAGGAGTACTTGACGTCCTCGGCGGTCATGGTGCGCCCGCTGGGAAACGTCAGGTCCTTGCGCAGGGTGCAGCGGTAGGTCGTCAGGTCCGACCCTACGAACTCGCAGCTTCGGGCCGCATCCGGCACCGGTTCGACACCATCGGGTTCAAAGGTCAGCAGCGACTGGAACACGCTGCTGAACAACGCCCAGGATCCGGCGTCGTAGGCCCCTGCCGGGTCGAGCGAGGTGACGGCGTCCGTCGTCCCCACCGTGATGGTCTTGTTGATGTTCTCCTTGGCCGGCAGCAGCTGCCACCCGCCCACTCCCACGCCTGCCAGCACCAGCACAGTCGCGAGAATCCGTATGCGAACCGATCGCATCGGCACGCCCCTCCCCAGGCCTTCAAGGCATGCCACTCCCCTGTGGCGCGGATCACCTAATCACAGGAGTTTCACCTGAGGGAAGAGGGATTTGCCGAGATGAGCATGAACTTACCGAAGGCCTGTTTCAGGGGGGTGTCGCGGCCGGTCAGGGCCTCACGCCTGCTTCGACGCCAGTTGCACGATCGTGATGTCCGACGGTGCGCCGACCCGCGTCGGCGGCCCCCAGGCACCCGCGCCCCTGGACACGTACAACTGTGTGTCGCCGTAGCGGTCCAGGCCCGCGAGGGTCGGGTTGGCGGCGGCCGCCACGAAGTTGCCGGGCCAGAGCTGGCCGCCGTGGGTGTGGCCGGAGAGCTGCAGGTCCACGTGGTGGCGCACGGCCTCGTGGATCTGCAGCGGCTGATGGGCCAGGAGCACCACGGCGCGTGAGGTGTCGCGGCCGCCCAGCGCCTTGGCGAAGTCGGGGCCCTCGCCCTCGCTCTCGCCCGCCAGGTCGTTGACCCCGGCCAGGTCGAAGGCGGGCAGTTCCGTGCGCGCGTTCTCCAGCGGGTGCAGGCCGAGCCGGCGCACCTCCTCGACCCACTGGTCCGCGCCGGAGAAGTACTCGTGGTTGCCGGTGACGAAGTAACTGCCGTGGCGCGCCCTCAGCCGGGACAGCGGGGCCGCCGCCGGACCCAGGTCCTTCACGCTGCCGTCGACCAGGTCGCCGACGACCGCGATCAGATCCGGCTGGGTCGAGTTGATCGTGTCCACCACGCGCTGTGCGAAGCCCCGGCCGAGTACCGGGCCCAGATGGATGTCGCTCACGACGGCGATGCGGAAACCGTGGGCCGAACGCGGAAGTCTGGCCAGCGGGACGGTGACGCGTTTCACAGCGGGGCCGCGCAGGACCCCGTATGTGCCGTAGCCCACCGTGCCGACCGTGGCCGCGCCCACCGCTCCGCCGACCACCCGGGAGACGAAGAGACGGCGTGTGGGGTCCGCGGGCCCGGGCTCCGGGACCGGTTCCGCTTCCGGCTCGGACTGCGCGGGTGCCGTCCCCACCGGGACCGGTGCGGGTCTCGGGGCCGTCTCCCTTGTCCGTGTCTTGCGCCGCACCAGCAGGTCGGCCAGAGGACGCACCAGTTCACCCGCGAGCAGTGCGAGCAGCAGGTAGAGCGACACCGCCATCCACAGGAACCCGGGCCACCCCAGGGCGCGCTGGAGCCAGAAGGGGGCCCCGGCCCGCTCGGCGACCAGGGCCGCGACCATGAGCACCGGACCGGCGACGAGCACCACGGCGCCGACGCGGCGTGCCGGGCCCGGGCCGCGGGTCGTGTCACGCACCAGTCGGCGCCACGCGTACCAGTGCAGCGCCGCCAGCGCGACCAGGACGGTCAGGGCGATCAGCAGGAAGACGACGACCACCGTTGCCCCGTCCCCCGCTATGAGGTTCGCCGCAACGCGCGCAGTCCGCGCAACCCGATGGCACCGACAACAGTCCCCAACACGAAGGAAACGACGGCGAGCGTCAGGTGCACCCAGAAGTAAGCCGTCGGATTCCCCGCGTCGTCGAACGCGAGTCCGCTGCCGTCCTTCCACAGGTTCTTGACGAAAGTGATCCAGATGACCCAGCTCCACACCCCGAAGGCGAGCAGGAACCAGGAGATGGGGCGGCTGAGCTTCATGAGTTCAGTATCGCGGTTCTCCGGGCACCGCTCGGCAGGGGGTACCGAGCATCGGCCGGGATACGGCGGGACTTCCCGCTCCGCGCCCTGTACTTTCGCCACCGTGTCCGCCATGAAGAAGATCGCCGGGCGCCGTCCGGCGCTCGCCACCGCAGCCCTGTTGTCCCTCTCGCTCACCGCACCCGCGACCGCCTTCGCGGACACGCAGAGCCCGACCCTGTCGCATGCGGTCACGCCGCCGGCCCGGATGTCGACCGTCGGAGGCGAACTGCTGGGCAGGCCCGGCACCCAGGTGAACCTCGGCAGTGGCGCCCCGGTGCTCCCGAAGAACCTGACCGCGCGCTCCTGGATCGTCGCCGACGCCGAGTCGGGGGAGGTCCTCGCCGCCCACAACGCGCACTGGCGGCTTCCCCCGGCGAGCACCCTGAAGATGCTGTTCGCCGACACCGTGCTGCCCAGGTTCCCGAAGAGCGAGAAGCACAAGGTGGTCCCCTCCGACCTGGCGGGCATGGGCGCCGGGTCCAGCATGGTCGGGATAAAGGAGGGCGAGACCTACACGGTCCACGACCTCTGGCTCGGCGTCTTCCTTCGCTCGGGCAACGACGCCGTGCATGTGCTGTCCGCGATGAACCACAGCGTCGAGCAGACCGTCAAGGACATGCAGGCGCACGCCGAGGAGCTCCAGGCCTTCGACACGCATGTGGTCAGCCCCGACGGCTACGACGCCGGAGGACAGGTCTCCTCGGCGTACGACCTGACGCTGTTCGCCCGTTCCGGGCTGCAGAAGAAGGACTTCCGGGAGTACTGCTCGACGGTGCGGGCCGCGTTCCCGGGCGAGACCACGAAGAAGCACGGCAAGACGACCCGCGGGTCCTTCGAGATCCAGAACACCAACCGACTGCTGGCCGGGGACTCCGACATGACGCCGTACCGGGGCATCGCAGGAGTGAAGAACGGCAACACCACCAACGCGGGCGCCACCTTCACGGGTGTCGCCGAACGCAACGGCAAGGTGCTGCTCGTCACCGTCATGAACCCGGAGAAGAAGAACCACAACGAGGTCTACAAGGAGGCCGCACGGCTGCTCGACTGGGGCTTCGGTGCGGCGGACAAGGTGGCGCCGGTCGGCGAACTCGTCGCCCCGAAGAGCGCGGAGGCGGGCTCACAGCCCAGCACGCACGCGACCGCCGCCGCGGGCGGGAAACCGGCCGAACCGGTGGCCGCCTCGGTGGGAAAGAGCGGCTCGAGCGGCGTCGGCGTGGCGCTCGCCATCACCGCGGGCGTTCTCGTGCTGCTCGCGGCGGGAGCGTTTCTGGTCAACCGCCGCTGGCCGCTGCCGGATCTGGTGCGTCGTCGGACGCGCCCCTGACCTCGTCGCCCTCGCTGCTCCGCGTCGCCGTCCAGGCGGCGCAGAACAGCACGAGTTTCGCGGTGAAGTTGATCCACAGCAGCAGGGCGACGGGCACCCCGAAGGCGCCGTACATGCTCTTCGAGGCGACGCCCTGGATGTACCCGCTGAGCAGCAGCTTGAGCAGTTCGAAGCCGATCGCGCCGATCAGGGCGGCGGTCAGCAGCCGGTGCCGTGGGGGTTCCACGCCGGGCAGCAGGGTGAGGGCGTACAGCAGGACCAGGAAGTCGGCGACGACGGCGACGAGGAGGGCGGCGATCCGCAGCAGGACGCTGCCCCAGCCGCCCCGGTCGAGGCCCATCTGCCCGGCGACCGAGTCGATCAGCGCGGAGGCCACGGTGGACATCGCGATGGTGACCAGGATCGCGCCGCCCAGGCCGACGAGCACCACGCCGTCCTTGACCTTGGCCAGTACGGGGTTCTCCCCCTTGTCGGGCAGCTCCCACACGGCGCGCAGACAGTCCCGCACCTGGGCGACCCAGCCGATGCCCACGAAGAACAGCGTGGCGCCGGCGATGACGCTGACGGTGCCGGCGTTCTGCACCAGACCGTGGATGTCGAGCTCGCCGGAGATGCCGGGGAACTGCTCAGCGATCTTGTTCTGCAGCTCCTCCTGCCGGGCCTCGCTGAGTGTCGCGGCGCCGATCGCGGCGGCAACGGTCAGCAGCGGGAAGAGCGCCACGAAGCTGATGAACGTCATCGCGGCAGCGAGCCGGGTCCACTTCACGCGGTCGAGGCGTTCGTAGGAACGCCAGGCGTGCGTGGCCATGAGGCGGGTGACCACTGGCCCGATACCGGGGAGCTTCTTCAGCCAATCCATGATCCGAATCTCCCCTCGCGTCCCTCCCCCACTCCTCGGTTACCCCCGTGAGCGCGGCACGCGGCATCGTCGACCGCGCACGGTGACTCGTCCGTTCCGGTGAGGAGCCGCACAGCCCGAGGATATTGAGACGTTATGCCCGTTTCCCGGCGATACGGTCACGGTCATGCCTGCCCACAAGGACGCCTTCAGCTCCCCGAAGTCCCTGCTGATCCTCGGCGGCACGTCCGAGATCGCGCTGGCCACCGCACGCCGCCTCATCGCCCGCCGCGCCCGTACCGTATGGCTGGCCGGGCGCCCCTCCCCCGACCTGGAGAGTGCCGCCGAGCAACTGCGTGAACTCGGCGCCGACACCCGCACCGTCGCCTTCGACGCGCTCGACCCGGAGGCCCATGAGAGCGCCCTCGGCAAGGTGTTCGCGGAGGGCGAGATCGATGTGGTGATCCTCGCGTTCGGCGTGCTCGGCGATCAGGCGACCGACGAGCGCGATCCGATGGCTGCGGCACGCGTCGCGCAGACCAACTACACGGGCGCGGTCTCGTCGGGCCTGGTGTGCGCCCGAGCGCTCCAGGATCAGGGCCACGGCGCGCTGGTGGTGCTGTCGTCGGTCGCCGGCGAGCGCGCTCGCCGTTCGGACTTCATCTACGGCTCCAGCAAGGCGGGGCTCGACACCTTCGCGCAGGGCCTCGGCGACGCGCTGTACGGCACCGGTGTGCACGTCATGGTCGTACGCCCCGCCTCCGTCCGCAGACGCGGCACGCCGGCCCGGGACGCGGCGCCGATGGCCACGACGCCCGAGGAGATCGCCGCCGCGATCGAACTCGGACTGCACAGGCGGTCGGAAGTGGTATGGGTGCCGGGAGCACTGCGGCTGGTGATGTCGGCGCTGCGGCACGTGCCCCGGACGCTGTTCCGGAGGTTGCCGATCCAGTGAGCGCGGCCCCCGGCAGGGGGCCGGCT
>NZ_JAYWVC010000132.1:0-23069 GCF_036281785.1 Streptomyces chiangmaiensis
TCCAGCACCTCGCGGAACCGCAGCACGTCCTCGATGTCGACCTTCTCGATGCGCCGGCGCAGTTCGTCCTCGCTGCCCGCGTCGAGGCGCGGCAGCACGAACGTGCCGCCGTACCGCCCCCGCCGCGGCTCCACCAGACCCTGGTCCTGGAGCACCTTCAGCACCTCGCGCAGCGTCACCCTGCTGATGCCCAGCCGCTGCGCCAATTCCCGCTCCGCGGGGAGTCGTTCACCGCCGGGTACCAGCCCGAGGCGGATGACCTGGAGGATCTGCTCCAGTGCCTCCTCGAAGCCGTTGCCGGTCCGCACGGGCCGCAGCACCGGCGTCAGCCGGTCCTGCGGGCCGCCGGAGCCGCCCTCGGGTTCCGTCTGCGACATCCGGCCGTGCCCCCTTCCCAACAAATGGTTCTCGCACATACCTTATGGCTCTCGGCGGACCGAAGGAGACCTCCCGTGGCACACCGCACACCCCCGCTCGGCGTCGAGGAGCTGCACGCCCTCGTCGCTGGCGGCGAGATCGACACTGTCGTGCTGGCCTTCCCCGACATGCAGGGGCGGCTCCAGGGCAAGCGGTTCGCCGCGCGGTTCTTCCTCGACGAGGTCCTGGAACACGGCACGGAGGGTTGCAACTACCTCCTCGCCGTCGACACCGAGATGAACACGGTCGACGGCTACGAGATGTCCTCCTGGGACGGCGGCTACGGCGACTTCGCCCTCCACCCGGACATCGGCACCCTGCGCCGGGTACCCTGGAACGAGGGCACGGCCATGGTCATCGCCGACCTCGCCTGGGACGACGGCTCTCCCGTGGTGGCGGCCCCCCGCCAGATCCTTCGCCGGCAGACGGAGCGCCTCGCCGCCCTCGGGCTCACCGCCCAGGTCGGCACGGAGCTCGAGTTCATCGTCTTCAAGGACACCTACGAGCAGGCCTGGGACGCGAACTACCGGGGCCTGACCCCGGCCAACCAGTACAACATCGACTATTCCGTGCTCGGCACGGGACGGATCGAGCCCCTGCTGCGCCGCATCCGCAACGAGATGGCGGGTGCCGGCCTGACGGTGGAGTCCGCCAAGGGCGAGTGCAATCCGGGCCAGCACGAGATCGCCTTCCGTTACGACGAGGCCCTGGTCACCTGCGACCAGCATGCGATCTACAAGACCGGCGCCAAGGAGATCGCGGCCCAGGAGGGCGTCTCGATCACCTTCATGGCCAAGTACAACGAGCGCGAGGGCAACTCCTGCCACATCCATCTCTCGCTCGCCGACGAGCACGGCCGCCATGTCATGGCCGGTTCGCCCGGTGACCCCGGCGGGATGTCGGAGACCATGCGGTTCTTCCTCGCGGGACAGCTCACCGCCCTCCGTGACTTCTCGCTCCTCTATGCGCCGGGCATCAACTCCTACAAGCGGTTCCAGGCAGGATCCTTCGCCCCGACCGCGGTCGCCTGGGGGCACGACAACCGCACCTGCGCCCTCAGGGTCGTCGGTCACGGCCGCTCGCTGCGGTTCGAGAACCGCCTGCCCGGCGGTGACGTCAACCCGCACCTCGCGGTCGCCGGGATGATCGCGGCCGGGCTGTACGGCATCGAGCAGAAGCTGGAGCTTCCCGAACCGTGCCCGGGCAACGCGTACACCGCCGAGCACGAGCATGTGCCGACCACCCTGCGCGAGGCCGCCGAGCTCTGGGAGAACAGCCCCATCGCCAAGGCCGCCTTCGGCGACGAGGTAGTCGCGCACTACCGCAACATGGCCCGCGTCGAACTGGCCGCCTTCGACGCCGCGGTGACCGACTGGGAGCTGCGTCGCTCCTTCGAACGCATGTGAAAGGTCCTTTCGTGCCGAACGAGCTCGAACTGCAGGTACGCAATCCGGCCACCGAGGAGGTCGTCGCCACCGTCCCGGCCGCCACCACGGCCGACGTGGACGCCGCCGTCGTACGGGCCGCTCGGGCGCAATCCCGGTGGGCCGCGCTCCCTCCCGGCGACCGTGCCCGGCTGCTGCGCCGGTTCGCCGTGACGGTCGACGACCACCTCGAGGAACTGGCCCGGCTGGAGGTTCGCGAGGCGGGGCACACGGTCGGCAACGCCCGGTGGGAGGCGGGCAACGTCCGCGATCTGCTCGACTACGCGGCCGGGGGAGTGGAGCGCCTGACCGGACGTCAGATCCCGGTGCCCGGCGGCCTGGACGTCACGATCCTCGAACCGCTCGGCGTGGTCGGCGTGATCGCCCCCTGGAACTTTCCGATGCCGATCGCCGCGTGGGGCACGGCGCCCGCGCTCGCGGCGGGCAACGCGGTGATCCTCAAGCCCGCCGAGACGACGCCACTCACCGCCCTGCGCCTGGCCGAACTGGCCCTGGCGGCCGGCCTGCCGGAGGGCCTGTTCCAGGTGCTGCCCGGCCACGGCCCCGTCGCGGGCAACGCACTCGTCGAGCACCCGGATGTGGCGAAGATCGTTTTCACGGGATCCACGGCCGTGGGCACACAGGTGCTGGCGAAGGGCTCCGCCCTCCTCAAGCGTGTCACCCTGGAACTCGGCGGCAAGAGCCCCAACATCGTGTTCGCGGACGCCGACCTGGACGCCGCGGCGGCCGCCGCCCCGATGTCGTTCCTCGACAACTCAGGCCAGGACTGCTGCGCCCGCACCCGCATCCTCGTCCAGCGCACCGCGTACGACCGATTCCTCGACCTCCTCGCCCCCGCGGTCGAGTCGGTCCGGGTCGGCGATCCGGCCGACGAGAGCACCCAGATGGGCCCGCTGATCTCCAGGGCCCAGCTGGAGCGGGTGCGTTCGTACGTCGCCACCGACGCGCCCGGCATCCGCGGCAAGGCTCCCGAAGGCCCCGGCTTCTGGTTCCCGCCCACCGTGCTCACCGACGTGGACCCGCACGCCCGGGTGGCCGTGGAGGAGGTCTTCGGCCCGGTCGCCGTCGTCCTGCCCTTCGAGGACGAGGCCGACGCCGTACGGCTCGCCAACGACACCTCCTACGGCCTCGCCGGCTCCATCTGGACCCGGGACGTCGGCCGCGCGCTGCGCGTCTCCCAGGCGGTCCGCGCCGGCAACCTGTCCGTCAACTCCCATTCCAGCGTCCGCTACTGGACCCCCTTCGGCGGCTTCAAGCAGTCGGGGATCGGCCGGGAACTCGGCCCGGACGCCCTGATCGCCTTCACCGAGACCAAGAACGTCTTCATCAGCACGGAGGGCCCCGCACAGTGACCGCTCGGACATCGGACACCATCTGCCGCCGCCTGGTCGGCCGTACCGCCGTCATCACCGGTGCCGGCAGCGGCATCGGTCTCGCCACCACGCGCCGGCTCGCCTCCGAGGGGGCCTACGTCGTCTGCGGCGACATCGACGAGACCCGCGGCAAGGCGGCCGCCGAGGAGGTCGACGGGCTGTTCGTGAAGGTCGACGTCACCGACGCCGAGCAAGTCGAGGCGCTCTTCAAGGCCGCCTACGACACGTACGGCAGCGTCGACATCGCCTTCAACAACGCGGGCATCTCGCCGCCGGACGACGACTCCATCCTGGACACCGGCCTCGAGGCGTGGAAGCGGGTCCAGGAGGTCAACCTGACCTCGGTCTACCTGTGCTGCAAGGCCGCCATCCCCTACATGCGGCGTCAGGGCAAGGGCTCCATCATCAACACGGCGTCGTTCGTGGCCCGCATGGGCGCGGCCACGTCGCAGATCTCCTACACCGCGTCCAAGGGCGGGGTGCTCGCCATGTCCCGCGAGCTGGGCGTGCAGTTCGCCCGCGAGGGCATCCGGGTCAACGCCCTGTGCCCAGGACCCGTCAACACCCCGCTCCTGCAGGAGCTGTTCGCCAAGGACCAGGAGCGGGCCGCGCGCCGCCTGGTGCACATCCCGGTCGGCCGGTTCGCCGAGGCCGAGGAGATCGCGGCGGCGGTGGCGTTCCTCGCCAGCGACGACTCCTCCTTCGTGAACGCCACCGACTTCCTCGTGGACGGCGGAATCTCGGGCGCGTACGTCACGCCCCTTTAAGGCAAAGGGTATGGTCCACGCCATATGAGACACCTCGTCGCGTGGCCCCTGGTCGCGGCCGCCGTCCTGGCGGCCGCGACGCCTTCGTCGGCCGCCGGCAGCGTGCGGCGTACCGGTCCGCGCTCGCGGCGGGCGACGCCGTCACCGACGTCACGTTCGTCGGTGACGCCACCCGCGCCCATGTGGTGATCAACCGGAACAAGAGCGAACCGATGTGCCGGGCGTACGACGACACCGACGGGCGCCTGCTGATCAATCCCATGTTCATCGAGCCGCTGCCGCGCAGGCCGGACCCCTGCCCGTGCTCGGCGAGCGCCCACAACGAGCCGGACGGCAGCCTGGTCCGGTCCCGAGGGACGACGGCTCGGTCGTCCCCGACCAGCAGGACACGGTGTACTGAGCGAGTTGTGACGGGCCCTGTGTGGCGGTTCCCGGTACGGCCTACAGTGGCCGGGATGAGCAGTGCGCCCCCGCCCGGCTGGTATCGCGATCCGTCGTACCCGCTCACCGAACGCTGGTGGGACGGGGCCGCGTGGACCGATCACCGGCGTCAGCCCGAGGTGCCCGTGCCGCCGTCGCCGCAGCCACCGGACCGCCGGGGGCCCCGGCGCGCCGGAGGGGTCGCGCTCGGGACGGCCGGGGCCCTCCTGGTCGCCGCGATCGTCACCGGCGCCGTCGTCGCCGAAAACGACGGTGGCGGGGCGGCACAGACCAAGTCCTCTTCCACAGCGGCGACTTCCGCGTCGGCGAGCGACGCCTCGCCGCCCGCTCCGGCGACGTCGGCCATGGGGGACCCGAACGTCGTCCTGGACGAACTCAACGGCATCACCTTCCCGGTGCCGGGGGGATGGACGAGGGCCGAGAACGTCGCCGAGGACGACGTCGTGCTGACCACGCCGGGCGTGTACGACTGCCCGGGCGACCCCGGCTTCTGCCGCCACGGCAGGGTCCTCTCGCGCACCGCCACGTCCGCCCCCGGCGCGTCCCCGGAGTCGATCGCCAAGGGCGACATCGCAAACGCCGCGCACGAGGAGTACGACCGCGACCGGCTCGGCCGCCGGCCCTTCGGCGGTGTCACGTCCCACCGGCTGCTCGCGTCGGGCCAGGTCGCGGTCGCGGGCCGGGCCGGGTACTTCGTACGCTGGCGCGTCGACACCGCGAAGGGACCCGGGGGTTACGTCGAGTCGCTGGCCTTCCCGTCCAGCACGGGCTCACAGGCGCCAGTCGTCGTCCGCTTCGCCTTCGACGCGGGCCCGGACGGTCCGCCCCTCTCCGACATGGACAGGATCACCAACGGGATCAGGCCGGTCGGCGACGCGGCGACGAGCGGAGGGGTGGGCAGCAGCATCGGGCCCGGCGGCTGAACCTGCGGCAGCCCTCAGAGGAACGTGTGCCCCTCGCCGCGATACGTCGGCACCGTCGCCGTGACCTCGTCGCCCTCCACCAGATGGAGCTCGGCGAACCGTTCGCACAGCTCCCCTGCCTTGGCGTGCCGGAACCACACCTTGTCGCCGATGAGCAGGTCGTCGGCGGGCGCGCCCAGCAACGGCGTCTGCACCTCGCCCGGACCCTCCTGCGGGTCGTACCTCAGGCCCTCCGGCAGATAGGGGGCGGGCAGCCGGTCGGGGCCCGCGGCTCCCGACGCGGGATAGCCGCCGCCCAGCACCGTCACCACCCCGACGCCCGGCCTGCGCACGACCGGCAGGGCGAACAGGGCGGCCGGACGCCCGTGGAACGAGGTGTAGTTGTCGAACAGCCGCGGCACATACAGCCCCGAACCCGCCGCGATCTCGGTCACCGCGCCCTCGGCGGCCGTGTACTGCACGCTGCCCGTACCGCCGCCGTTGACGAACTCCAGGTCCGGAGCCACGGAACGGACGGCGCGCACCGCTTCGGCCCGCCGCTCGGCGAGCTCCCTGCGCGCCGTGGCCTGCATCAGGCGGATCGCCCGCGACCGCACCGGCCGCCCGGACACCGCGTCGCCGACACCGGCTATGTGGCCCTCGTACGCCATGATCCCCACCAGCCGGAAACCGGGCGTGCGTGCCACCGTACGGGCCATCTCGGCGATCTGGTGGGGGGAGTGGAGAGGGGAGCGGCGCGCCCCGATGCGGACGCGCCCGCCGAGCAGCTTCAGCGAGGTGTCCAACTCCAGGCAGACGCGCACTTCTTCGGTGCCGCCCTGGCGGGCGTCGTCGATGAGGCGCAGCTGCGCCGGGTCGTCGATCACCACCGTGACGGCTGCGGCGAGCTTGGGATCGCCGGCCAGCTCGGCGAAGCCCCGCCGGTCGGCCGACGGATAGGCGAGCAGGACGTCGTCGAAACCGGACCGGGCCAGCCACAGCGACTCGGCCAGCGTGAAGGACATGATGCCCGCGAAGCCCTTCCGGGCCAGAACGCGTTCGAGCAGGGCGCGGCAGCGGACGGACTTGCTCGCGACGCGGACCGGCTTGCCCTCGGCCCTGCGGAGGATGTCCTCGGTGTTGGCGTCGAACGCCTCCAGGTCCACGATCGCGACGGGAGCGTCGAGCTCGGCGGTGGCCCGGTCGTACCGAGCCCGGTCTGCGGCGCGGGCAGTCATGAACGCAGCCTGCCAGATGCGATTACCGCAGGGTAGGGGGACGATCCGGGCAGATGCCCCCGGTGCTGCGGACTGGTTCCCGTTCGAGGCCGTTCAAGCCGTAGAGTGACGCGCACGCGGGGAACGCGGTGGCTCCGCCCGGGTGCGCACGCCCGGGATGGGTGTCCGCCCGCGCGGGTATGCCTGCCCAGGACGGGGTGGCGGTCCCGCACCACGCGAGACCGGCCGCTCCCCGCGGGCGGTCGAACACCCCGGCAGCCTCCGGGGCGGGCCGGCCACGAGGAAACGGGGGGTGCATGAGCACGGAAGCGCGTCGCGCCTCCATTCCTCCGCGCCCCACGACCCCGCCCCGCCCGTCGACCCCGCCGGGCGAACCGCGCACGCAGCCGGACCACACGCCTCCCGCCCCGCAGGACCCGCCCCGGGCGGCGTGGCGCGAGGGCACCCCGGGCGCCGTTCCGCCCCGGCCCGAGCAGCCGCCCGCGGTTCACGGCGCCGACGCACCACGGGTGCCGTCCGCCCGAGCGTCCTCGCTCCCGGCGCCATCGCGCGAGCAGGCGCCCAGGGCGGGGACCCGCGCCCAGGCGGACGCTCCCGCGCGACCCGCCGTACCGCCGCGGACCGGCGGCGCGCTCGCCGGCACGGCCTCAGGGCCGTCTGCCGCCGACGGTCCCTCGGGCCGGCTGGACGCGAAGGGCTCCCCGCAGCGGCCCGGCGACACCCCGCCCCCGGAGTCCGGAGACGCCCCGCAGGCGTCGCCGCCCCGCACGCCGGAATCCCCCCGCTTCCCGAACCTGCGCCTCGACCGGAACGCCCAGCCGTACGGCCCGCCCCCGCCGACGGCTTCCTCGCGCTTCCCCGACCGGCCTCCGACGTCCGGTGCCCCTGCGCGGGGCGCCGATGCGCAGACCGTGCCCGCGCCGCGCGCCCCCCTGCCTGCCGAGGGCATCGTGGAGACCACCGTGCGCCTTCGGCCCCACCGGGACGAGAACGGGCCCGTCGCGCCACGCCCGTTCGTGACCGTGGCCCAGCCGGACACCCACACGATCGGCACCTGGCGCCGCCCCGGCTTCGGCACCCGTGTGCACCCCCGCGCCGCCGCGGCGGCCGCCTGCCTGGTCCTCGGCCTCGGGCTCATCGGCGGCGCCGTGACCGGGAGCTGGCTCACCGGGGACGGCTCGGGTGACGGAGCGCGGGACGCCTTCGCCGTCACCGGAGGTCTGTGGCACAGCGTCCCGGTCGACCGGCTGTTCCCGCCCACCATCAACGATCCGGGCGCGGGCCCCGGCGGTGCCGACCGCACCTGGACGAGGGTCGCCGTCGCCCCGGACGGTACCTGCAAGGCCGCCTTCGACCCTCTGCTGCGCAAGGCACTCGCACCCGTCGGGTGTCTGCGGCTGCTGCGCGCCACCTACACGGACGCGACCGGCAGTCATGTCACCACCGTCGGCCTGCTGTTCACCCGGGCCGACGCCGCCGCCATGGCCGCCCTGAACAGCCGCTTCAAGAAAGAGGGCCTCGACCGGCGCACCGACCTGATGCCGCGCCCGTACGCCGCGAAGGGCACCGTCGCCGCGAAGTTCGGCGACGCCCAGCGCGCCTCCTGGACGATCTCGGTCCTCACCGACGCCCCCGTCGTCGTCTACGCCGTCTCCGGCTTCGCCGACGGCCGCACCGTCACCGAACCGCAGTTCTCCGCGCAGGCCATGGCGACCGGCGCCACCACGGCCTCCGCCCAGGCGGGCCTCGGCTTCGAGGCGGCCGGACTCGCCGACCGCGTCGAGGCCGCCCTCCGCAAGACCGTCACCTCGGTCACGGAGAAGCCGTCATGAGCGTCCGCGGGGCCGGCGCCCGGATTCTCACCGTGCTTCTCGCCGGCTCGTTCGTCGTACTGCCCACCACCGCGGCGCACGCCGACGGGATACGCGACCAGGAGTGGGCCCTCGACGCCCTGCACGCCCAGAAGGCCTGGCAGACGACCAAGGGCAAGGGGATCACCGTCGCCGTCCTCGACACGGGCGTCGACTCCACCCATCCCGACCTGGCCGGCAACGTCCTGGCCGGCAAGGACCTGGTCGGCTTCGGCGCCGAGCGCGGCGACCGCTCCTGGGCCCGGCACGGCACCGCCATGGCGGGCATCATCGCCGGTCACGGCCATGGCGCCGGTGACGCCGACGGTGTCATCGGTGTCGCCCCCGAGGCCAAGATCCTTCCGGTCCGCGTCATCCTCGAGGACGGCGACCCAGGCCGTACCAAGGCCCGCAACACCCGCGGCAACGCCCTCGCCGAGGGCATTCGGTGGGCCGCCGACCACGGCGCCGACGTCATCAACCTCTCCCTCGGCGACGACTCCAAGTCCGCACACCCCGAGGCGGCCGAGGACGAGGCGGTGCAGTACGCACTGAAGAAGGGCGCCGTCGTCGTCGCCTCGGCCGGGAACGGCGGCGAGAAGGGCGACCACATCTCCTATCCGGCGGCCTACCCCGGCGTCATCGCGGCGACCGCCGTGGACCGCTACGGCACCCGCGCCTCTTTCTCCACCCGCCGCTGGTACGCCACCGTCAGTGCGCCGGGCGTCGACGTCGTCATCGCCGACCCCGACCGCAAGTACTACGAGGGCTGGGGCACCAGCGCGGCGTCCGCGTTCGTCTCCGGTGCCGTCGCACTGATCAAGGCCGCCCGTCCGGGCCTGTCCCCGGCCCAGATCAAGCAACTGCTGGAAAACACGGCCCGCAACGCCCCCAAGGGCGGCCGCGACGACTCCCGGGGCTTCGGCTTCATCGACCCCGCGGCGGCCATCAAGGCGGCCGCGCACCTCAAACCAGAGGGCCCGCACTCGGTGGCGTACGGCCGCAAGTACTTCGGCTCGGGCCCCGACACGTCCGACGACCGGGCGAACTCGCCGGGCTGGGCGGGCCCGCTGGCGGGAGGCATGGGCGTGATGCTGCTGGTGTCGTCGGTGGTGCTGTGGCGCGGGCGCAACGGGACGCGACCGTGGAGCCGTTGACGGGGCGCCGTCGTCAGGCGAACGCCGAAACCGCCGCTCGCGCCGCCGCCTCCACCAGCGAAATCCCCTTCTCCTTCGTGGAGTTGCCGTTCGACAGCGTCGCCACCAGGTAGGTGCCGCCGCCGGCCGTGATCCGCCCGATGCTGTTGATGTCCCACAGCCCGCTCGTGCTGCGCGCCAGCCAGCCGTTCTTCAGCGCCCACCCCGAGCCGTCCGCGGCCGCCGACACACCCCAGTGCTGGTCCGTGGCGATGTTGCCCATGAGGCCCTGCAGATACGTCCGAGAGGCGTCGCTCAGCTTGGAGACGTCCCCGAACACCTGCTGGAGCAGGGTGAGTTGATCGACCGCGGTGGTCTGCGTCAGTCCCCACAGCGGGCCGTCGCCGCCCGCGGTGCCTGTCAGGCCGAAGCGCTTGTTCGCCCGGTCGAGCCCGTCCGCCCGCCCGATCGCGGTCCACAACGCGGACGCGGAGCCGTTGTCGCTGTTCTCGATCATCGCGGTGGCGCACGACTTCTCCTGCGCGGTCAGCCGCCGGTCCGCGTCCTGCGCCTGCAGCAGCAGCGTCGCCAGGATGTCGACCTTGACGATGCTCGCCGTGTCGAAGGTCCCGTCGCCGTACCGGGCGCTGTCACCGGAGTCCAGGTCCAGCACCGCGACGGCCACGTCCGCGCCGTCCTCGACGGTCACCGTCCTCATGGCCTTCTCCAGCAGTGCGTCCCGGTCCACCGAGGGTTCCGCCGCAGGTTCCACCGATGCCTCCTGGCTCGCCGAGGGCGTCACCGACGACTGCGACGATACGGTGCCCGCTTCCGCGTGCGCCTGTGCCCTCACATATGCCGTCCCCGCCGCCGTACCGCCGACGACGACGGCAGACGCCAGCACCGCGCAGAGAACCGGGCGGCTTCGGGAGGTGCGGGTGCGTCGGCCACGCCGGGCTCTGTGGGACTCCATGGCCGCGATGTTCGGGAGCGGCGCTGTGCGCGTCGTTGGACGGACATGAGATCCATGTCAGTAATCGCTGAGAAACCCGTGAAACAGCCGACCGCCGTGTTCCAGGGTCGGCACGAGCGCGCCGAGGACCCCCGATAGGGTCGGTCCGTGGCGAACAAGAACATTCCCGACTCCGGCTTCCCCGACGACGACGGCTCCGCCGACCCCCGGCTGAGCGCGGCACTCGCCGCGTGGTCCGAGGACCGCACCGCGGTGGGGCCCGTGCTGGAGGCGCTGAAGGGCGCGCGGCTCCTCGTTCCCGTCGTCGCCGTCCTCGGTGAGGCGGAGGAGGTCGCTCACGGGGGGCACGGGGCCCCGGGGGAGGGCGCCGGAGGGAGACGAGGGGGCGTACTGCGCCGCGAGAAGACCAGCGAGATGGCCGTGCCCACCCTGAAGGCCGGCGACCGCACCGCCCTGCCCGCCTTCACGTCCACCGAGTCGCTGGCCCGCTGGGACCCGGCGGCCCGCCCCGTCGCCGTCCCCGTGCACCAGGCGCTGCAGGCCGCCGCGCACGAGAAGGCCGACACGATCGTGCTGGACATGTCCGGTCCGGTGCCGTTCGAGCTGTCGGGGCCCATACTGCTGGCGCTCGCGGAGGGCCGTACGACGACGGATCCGCTCGCCGACCCCGCCGTGACCGGCGCAGTACGGGCCGCCGTGGCCGGCGAGCCCGCCGTGCTGCGCGCCTACCTCGGCCCCGGACAGGCGGACGGCATCCTGGCGCTCGTCCTGGAACCCGGCGCGACCCCGGCCGAGGCCGCCGGTGCCGTGGCACGGCGCATGGCGGCCGACGAAACGCTGAGGGCCCGCCTGGTGCGCGGCCTCGACCTGGCGGTGCTGCCGGCCGAGGCGACGCCTCCGGGCGAGCCCCTGTTCGTCCGCGGGTGACGGGGTCGCGGTCGGTGGACTAGCCGTAGACCGGACCGGTGTACTTCTCGCCCGGCCCCTGGCCCGGCTCGTCCGGGACGATCGACGCCTCGCGGAACGCGAGCTGGAGCGACTTCAGACCGTCGCGCAGCGGGGCCGCGTGGAAGGAGCTGATCTCCGTCGCGCTCGCGTCGAGCAGACCGGCGAGGGCGTGCACCAGCTTGCGGGCCTCGTCCAGGTCCTTGTACTTGTCGCCCTCCTCGGTCAGACCGAGCTTCACGGCGGCGGCGCTCATCAGGTTGACGGCGACCGTCACGATCACCTCGACGGCGGGGACCTCCGCGATGTCACGGGTCATGGCGTCGAAGTCGGGGCTCCCGGCGGCGGCCGCGAACTCTGCGGAAGCCGGGGATTCCTCGGGGGAGGTGTCACTCATGCCCCACACGATAGGCCCCGGCCCGGTCTCCGCCTCGCGGGGGAGGCCCGGTGCGGGCCGTGGGCCCGGACGCCGGATGCCCGGTGCACGCCGGTTCGCACCACTCCCGGGGAGCTGCTAACCTTGTGTGACGACCGGCCGGACATGGCAGTGCCCGGCCCACAAGTGGAGGCTCCGATCTCCCACCTGACCGTCCTCCGGGACGGCGGGTCACCGGTCAGGCGGCCACCACCGTTCCGTACGGACGGTGGAGTCGCCCGAAGTGCGCCCCGCGGTCCACCCGCGGCGGTGCTCCGGAAGCTTTGGAGCCCCGCCTGTGTACCGTTCGGGGCATTTTTCATGCGCCGCGATGGTTGGGTCCCATGTCATCCAGACATATGCGGCTGTCCGCCAGACGGCCGTGATGGTGCTACCGAGGAGGATCCATCAGCACCGAGCCCCGCATCAACGACCGGATTCGCGTTCCCGAGGTGCGACTTGTCGGTCCCAGTGGTGAGCAGGTGGGCATTGTGCCGCTTGCCAAGGCCCTGGAGCTTGCGCAGGAGTACGACCTGGACCTGGTCGAGGTCGCGGCGAACGCCCGTCCGCCCGTCTGCAAGCTCATGGACTACGGGAAGTTCAAGTACGAGTCGGCCATGAAGGCCCGTGAGGCGCGCAAGAACCAGGCGCACACGGTCATCAAGGAGATGAAGCTCCGGCCGAAGATCGACCCGCACGACTATGACACCAAGAAGGGTCACGTCGTCCGGTTCCTCAAGCAGGGCGACAAGGTCAAGATCACGATCATGTTCCGCGGTCGTGAGCAGTCCCGGCCCGAACTGGGCTACCGGCTGCTGCAGCGTCTCGCGGAGGACGTCCAGGACCTCGGCTTTGTCGAGTCGAACCCGAAGCAGGACGGCCGGAACATGATCATGGTTCTCGGTCCGCACAAGAAGAAGACCGAGGCGATGGCCGAGGCTCGTCAGGCGCAGGAGGCCCGCAAGGCCGAGGCGAAGGCCCACCCGGGCCGCTCGCAGAACGCCGCCGAGGCCGAGAACACCGAGGCCCCGGCCGAGGCTTCCGCCGAGGCGTGACTCCCGGGACGCCAGTCCCAGGATGTAACCGATACAAGAGCGACGTTCCGATGTGCCCGGTTTCAGCGACCGGGCACCGGAGCGCCACCGACGAGGAGAGAACGGCGCTATGCCGAAGAACAAGTCGCACAGCGGTGCCAGCAAGCGCTTCAAGGTCACCGGCTCCGGCAAGGTGCTCCGGGAGCGCGCCGGCAAGCGCCACCTGCTCGAGCGCAAGTCGTCCCGGCTGACGCGTCGCCTCACCGGCAACGCCGAGATGGCCCCGGCCGACGCCAAGAAGATCAAGAAGCTTCTCGGCAAGTGACGCGAAGGCGCCTGATCTTCTGATCTTGCCGCGCCGTACGTCAGGACCGGGACCCAGTCGAATCCGGGTCGCGTGAGCACCACCGCGGCCCCGCTACAAGGAGTTAACAAGTGGCACGCGTCAAGCGGGCAGTCAACGCCCACAAGAAGCGCCGGGCGATCCTCGAGCAGGCCTCCGGCTACCGCGGTCAGCGTTCGCGCCTGTACCGCAAGGCCAAGGAGCAGGTCACCCACTCGCTGGTCTACAACTACAACGACCGCAAGAAGCGCAAGGGTGACTTCCGTCAGCTGTGGATCCAGCGCATCAACGCCGCTGCCCGCGCCAACGGCATCACGTACAACCGCTTCATCCAGGGTCTGAAGGCCGCGAACGTCGAGGTCGACCGCAAGATCCTCGCTGAGCTGGCCGTCAACGACGCCCGGGCGTTCGCCGCGCTCGTCGAGGTCGCGCAGAAGGCGCTGCCGGCGGACGTGAACGCGCCCAAGGCGGCGTGACGCTGCGACGGCGCTGCGTCGGCCAGGCCGACGTGACCGTGCGGACCCGCAGGCTCGAGCAGCCTGCGGGTCCGACTGCGTTCCGAGGCACACACCGGCCGGTACGGCATCTCCCTCACCGCCTGAGGGGCGTGGGCCCCCGGACCCGCCGCCCCGGTCGATCGCCGTCGCGGCGGACAAGAAACCCTGAACGACGAAGGTGAACCGCATGCCCCCGGCCCCCGAGCTGATCTCTCCCCGCTCTCCCCGCGTCAGCGCCGCCCGGCGGCTGGGCAAGCGGAATTTCCGGGGCAAGGAGCAACTGTTTCTCGCGGAGGGGCCCCAGGCCGTGCGGGAGGCCGCCGGGCACCGGGCCGACGGCCGGGCCACCCTCGTGGAACTCTTCACCACCCCCGAGGCCGCGGAGCGGTACCCCGACATCGTGGGGGCGGCCCATGACGCCGGTGCCCGTGTGCACCTGGCGGCCGAGGAGGTCATCGCCGACGTCTCCACCACCGTCACGCCCCAGGGCCTGGTGGGGGTCTGCCGGTTCCTCGACACCGACTTCGACGCGATCCTGAGCGCGCGCCCCCGGCTCGTCGCCGTGCTCGCCCATGTGCGGGACCCCGGGAACGCCGGGACCGTCCTGCGCTGCGCGGACGCCGCCGGCGCCGATGCCGTCGTCCTCACCGACGCCTCGGTCGACCTCTACAACCCCAAGGCCGTGCGCGCCTCCGTCGGCTCACTGTTCCACCTGCCCGTGGCCGTCGGCGTCCCCGTCGAGCACGTGGTGGCCGGGCTGAAGGGGGCCGGAGTGCGGATCCTGGCCGCCGACGGCGCGGGGGACCAGGACCTCGACGACGAGCTGGACAAGGGCACTATGGGCGGTCCCACCGCCTGGGTGTTCGGCAATGAGGCCTGGGGGCTCCCGGAGGAGACCCGGGCGCTGGCCGATGCCGTCGTGCGTGTGCCGATCCACGGAAAGGCCGAGAGTCTGAACCTCGCGACCGCCGCCGCCGTATGTCTCTACGCGTCCGCCCGTGCACAGCGCGCCGTCGGAGGGTGCCATTCCGTCACCCCCGGCTAGTAGGGTGGCGGGCTCGGGGGCCCCTCCCCCAGCTCTCGGCTTGCCTCGAGCAGGGAAGGTACCCCCACGCCGGATGAGAGGTGGGGCACGGGGATGATCGGCACGAGCAGAGCACCGGGAGCACGTGACGCGGACCGTGCGCTCGTGTCCCGGCGCGGTGATCTCGCCGAGCTCGGCATCGATCCGGACGACCTCCCCGACGGCCTCGTGATCGCCGACGAACACGGCAGGGTGATCTGCTTCAACGCCGCGGCCGCCCGCATCACCGCCGTCCCCGCCGCCGAAGCGCTCGGCCGGCGCCTCGAACAGGCGCTGCCCCTGGAGGACCTGGAGGGGCGGCGCTGGTGGCAGCTCACCGATCCCTACGGCGGCCTCGCCATCCGGGTACGGCAGCCCGAGCGGAATCTGCTGCTGCCGGGAGGGCGGGAGGTGCTCGTCTCCGCGCGGTACGTACGGACCCGTCCCACCGGGCCCGTACGCCACGTCGTGGTCTCCCTTCGCGACACCGAGGCGCGGCGCCGCACCGAGCGCAGCCATGCCGAACTGATCGCCACGGTGGCCCATGAGCTGCGCTCGCCGCTCACGTCCGTCAAGGGGTTCACGGCCACTCTGCTCGCCAAGTGGGAACGCTTCACCGACGACCAGAAGCGGCTGATGCTGGAAACCGTCGACGCCGATGCGAACCGGGTCACACGCCTGATCGCGGAGCTGCTGGACATCTCACGCATCGACTCCGGGCGGCTGGAGGTGCGGCGGCAGCCCGTCGACATAGGGGCGGCGGTGGGACGGCACATCCAGGCCTACGTCGCCGCCGGCCAGCCCGCGGACCGCTTCCTGCTGCGCCTGGAGCACCCCCTGCCCGCCCTGTGGGCCGACCCGGACAAGATCGACCAGGTGCTGAGCAACCTCCTGGAAAATGCGGTGCGCCACGGCGAGGGAACCGTCACCATCGACATCACGCCCTCGGCGTCCCCGCGCGAAGGGGAGGACGCCGGTACGTCGGTCACGGTGGGTGACGAGGGGCCCGGCATCCCGGAGGAGTCCATGAACCGCGTCTTCACCCGTTTCTGGCGGGGCAGCAAGCGCGGCGGCACGGGCCTCGGGCTGTACATCGTCAAGGGCATCGTCGAGGCCCACAGTGGCACCATCACGGTCGGCCGCGCCCGCGGCGGCGGGGCCGAGTTCCGATTTACGTTGCCCGTGGGCGCACCGGCGTATCTCCAGTAGGACCGCCGAGGCCCACGGGCTCTTCGCATCCCCCGGGAGCCCCGGATCCTGCCGTCGGATTCCCGCCCGCCGGGCGCCGCCCCGGCCAGCCCTTCGGGCGGACGGCGTGAGTGCGACGAGGGGGCCTGGTCCGGGCCGCCTTGTGGACGCGCGGTCCGGTAGCCACTCCCACCCCGTTAGACTCGGCCTTTGGCACCTTTGCGTCCCGAAGTCGGCGACGATTTGTCATCGGACCAGTGTCAGGACCAGTGACGGGGACCTTCAGCCAGCCAATCGGAAGCACGGGAAGAGATGTCGGCACCCAATAAGTCGTACGACCCTGTCGAGGTCAAGGCCTTGAAACCGGAAGAGATCGAGCGCATGCGGGACGAGGCGCTCGCCGCCTTCGCCGCCGCGGACTCCCTCGACGCACTCCACGAGGCCAAGGTCGCCCACACCGGCCCCGCCTCGCCGCTGGCCCTCGCCAACCGCGAGATCGGCGCCCTGCCCCCGCATGCCAAGGCCGAGGCCGGAAAACGTGTCGGCATGGCCCGTGGCGCGGTGAACAAGGCGCTCGCCGCCCGCCAGAGCGAGCTGGAGGCCGAGCGGGACACTCGCGTGCTGGTCGAGGAGTCGGTGGACGTCACGCTGCCCTACGACCGCGTGCCGGCCGGTGCCCGGCACCCGCTGACCACGTTCATGGAGCGGGTCGCGGACGTCTTCGTGTCCATGGGGTACGAGGTCGCCGAGGGCCCGGAGGCCGAGGCGGAGTGGTTCAACTTCGACGCCCTGAACTTCATGCCCGACCACCCGGCCCGGCAGATGCAGGACACCTTCTTCGTCGAGGGCCCCAAGGGCGACCACGGCGAGTCGGGCGTCGTGCTGCGCACGCACACCTCCCCGGTGCAGGCCCGCTCCCTGCTCGACCGTGAGCCGCCCGTCTACATCGTGTGCCCCGGCCGGGTGTACCGCACCGACGAGCTGGACGCCACGCACACCCCGGTCTTCCACCAGATCGAGCTGCTGGCCGTCGACGAGGGCCTGACCATGGCCGACCTCAAGGGCACGATGGACCACATGGTCCAGTCCCTCTTCGGGGCGGACATGAAGACCCGGCTGCGTCCGAACTACTTCCCCTTCACCGAGCCGTCCGCCGAGATGGACATGCTCTGCTACGTCTGCAAGGGCGAGTCCGTCGGCAACCCCGACCGGCCCTGCCGCACCTGCTCGAGCGAGGGCTGGATCGAGCTCGGCGGCTGCGGCATGGTCAACCCGCGGGTGCTGGTCGCCTGTGGCGTCGACCCCGAGAAGTACAGCGGATTCGCCTTCGGGTTCGGCATCGAGCGGATGCTGATGTTCCGCCACAACGTCGAAGACATGCGAGACATGGTCGAGGGTGACGTCCGGTTCACCCGGCCGTTCGGGATGGAGATCTGATGCGGGTCCCGCTTTCTTGGCTGCGGGAGTACGTCGACCTGCCGGCGACTCAGACCGGGCGTGACGTCCAGGCCAAGCTCATTTCCGTCGGTCTCGAGGTCGAGACCGTCGAGCAGCTCGGTGCCGACCTCAAGGGGCCGCTGGTCGTCGGCCAGGTGCTGTCCATCGAGGAGCTGGAGGGCTTCAAGAAGCCGATCCGGTTCTGCACGGTCGACGTCGGCCAGGCCAACGGCACGGGTGAGCCGCAGGAGATCGTCTGCGGCGCCCGCAACTTCTCCGTCGGCGACAAGGTCGTCGTGGTCCTGCCGGGCGCCGTGCTCCCCGGCGGCTTCGCGATCGCCGCCCGCAAGACCTACGGCAAGACCTCCCACGGCATGATCTGCTCCAGCGACGAGCTGGGCATGGGCGACGACAGCAGCAAGGGCATCATCGTCCTGCCTCCCCTGACCGAGGTCGGCACCGACGCCATCGAGCTGCTCGAGCTGGTCGACGAGGTGCTCGACATCGCGGTCACCCCCGACCGCGGCTACGCGCTCTCGCTGCGCGGCATCGCCCGTGAGGCCGCCGTCGCCTACGGTCTGCCGCTGCGCGACCCGGCGCTGATCGACGTGCCGGGCCCGAACGCGTTCGGCTACCCAGTGAAGATCTCCGACCCGCTGGGCTGCGACCGCTTCACCGCGCGCACGGTGACCGGCATCGACCCGGAGGCGCGCTCCCCGATCTGGCTGCAGCGCCGGCTGCAGAAGGCGGGCATGCGCCCGGTCTCGCTGGCCGTCGACATCACCAACTACGTGATGCTGGAGCTGGGCCAGCCCCTGCACGCGTACGACCGCCGCCGCATCCTGGGTCCGATCGGCGTGCGCCGGGCCCAGCCGGGCGAGGAAATCGCCACCCTCGACGGCGTCACGCGCACGCTGGACCCCGAGGACCTGGTCATCACGGACGACCGGGGCCCGATCGGCCTCGCCGGCGTGATGGGCGGCGCCAACACGGAGATCGTCGACCACGCCCACGAGAACGGTGGCACCACCGACGTCGTCATCGAGGCCGCCCACTTCGACGCGATCGCGATCGCGCGCACGGCCCGCCGACACAAGCTGGCCTCCGAGGCGTCCCGGCGTTTCGAGCGCGGCGTCGACCCGATGGCCGCGGCCGCCGCCGCACAGCGCACGGTCGACCTGCTGGTCCTGCTCGCGGGTGGCACAGCCGACGCGGGTGTCACCGAGGTCATCGCGCCCTCGGCGCCGCACACCATCACCATCCCGGCGAACCACCCGGACAAGGTGGCCGGTGTCGAGTACGGCCGCGAGACCGTCGTGCGCCGGCTCCAGCAGGTCGGCTGCGACGTCTACGGGCAGGACGAGCTGATCGTCACCGTCCCGTCCTGGCGGCCCGACCTCACCGACCCGAACGACCTGGCCGAGGAGGTCATCCGGCTGGAGGGCTACGAGAACCTGCCCTCCACGCTGCCCAAGCCCCCGGCCGGTCGCGGTCTGACCGACCGGCAGCGGCTGCACCGTCGTGTCGGTCGTGCGCTGGCAGGGGCCGGCTATGTCGAGGCCCTGAACTACCCGTTCATCGGCGAGCAGATCTTCGACCATTTCGGCCTGGCCGCCGACGACCCGAACCGCCGGGTCGTCAAGCTGGTCAACCCGCTCTCCGACGAAGAGCCCGCCCTCCGTACGACGCTGCTGCCGGGCCTGCTCGGCGCGCTGCGCCGCAACGCCGGCCGGGGCTCCCACGACCTGGCCCTCTTCGAGACCGGTCTGGTCTTCCACCCGCGCGCGGAGCAGCCCATCGCCACGCGTCTGCCCGTCGACCGCCGGCCCACCGACGAGGAGATCGCGTCGCTCACGGCGGCGCTGCCCGAGCAGCCGCAACATGCCGCGGTGGTCCTCGCGGGCGCCCGCGAGCAGGTCGGATGGTGGGGCAAGGGCCGCCCGGCCGACTGGGCCGACGCGATCGAGGCCGCGCGGAGCGTCGCCCGTGAGACGGGGGCGGACCTCATCGTCCGCCAGGGCCAGCACGGTCCGTGGCACCCCGGCCGCTGTGCCGAACTGGCCGTGGTGGCCGACGGCGACGAGCAGGTCATCGGGTACGCCGGTGAGCTGCACCCCGGTGTACTGAAGACCCTGGGCCTGCCCGAGCGCACGTGCGCGATGGAGCTGGACCTGGACGTGCTGGAGCAGGTGGGCACCGGGCCCGTGAAGGGTCCCCGGATCTCGAGCTTCCCGGTCGCCACCCAGGACGTCGCGCTGGTCGTGGACTCGACGGTCCCGCACACGGATGTCGAGGCCGCGCTGCGCGAGGGCGCCGGGGAACTGCTGGAGTCCATCCGGCTGTTCGACGTCTACGAGAGCGAGCAGCTCGGTGAGGGCAAGAAGTCGCTCGCGTACGCGCTGCGCTTCCGGGCCCCCGACCGCACCCTGACCGTCGACGAGGCCTCCGCGGCCCGCGACGCGGCGGTCACGCTGGCCGCCGAACGCACAGGGGCCACGCTGCGGAGCTAGTGCGGCGACCGGAAAGGTTCCCCGGCAAACCTTTCCGGTCACAGCACCGGTCGCCGGCACCGGTGGGGCGGGGAACTGCGGGTTGTTCTCCGGCTGCGGACGGTTCGCGGCCGGTCGCGCGGTTCCCCGCCTTCGACGTCGCCCTGCTGGTCCTGCACAGCGATCTCCTGCCCCGGGGTGCCGCTCCGGGGGCGCGGGACCATGACGCATGCGGGGCCGCCGCTTGGGCACGACCTGCCCCGAGAAGCCCGCGCGCGACCCACCGCTCCTGGTGCTGCACCAGCGCCCAGGCCCTATCGGCGGAGCGAGGGCACACGGCCGCGCCGTCCGCCCCGCTACGGAGTGTCGGGCAGGCAGCTGGGCGGACGGCGCGTCGGACCGCCGCACTGTACGAGGGGGAGCCGACGGCCCGGCCGGCCTCTTACGAGGGTTTTCAGTCAAGCGGGCGGAAACTCTCCGCAACAGCGCGCGCACAGCCCGGATTCGCGCACTCCGTTCACACCCCGTGTGAAGGCGAACGCACTACGCTGTCGAGACCGAGTCACCGGGGGGCCACTCATGCAGCCCAACACTCTGCTCGACGCGATCCTCGACGAGGCAGGCATATCCCACGCGGGACTCGCCGCGCACGTCAACCAGGCGGGACGGGCGCGCGGTCTCGCGCTCAGATACGAACACACCGCTGTGGCGCGATGGTTGAAGGGCCAGCGCCCTCGCGGTCAGGTGCCCGATCTGATCTGCGAGGTGCTCGCGGCCCGGCTGCATCGTCCGGTGACCCTCGACGACATCGGCCTCGGGGTACCCGGCGAACCGGCCGCCACGCACGGCTCCAGCCTGTCCGGTTTCGTGGAACGGGCCACGGCGTTGTGGCGGTCCGACGAGCAGCAGCGCCCCCACATCCTGGGCGCCCCCGCCGTCACGGGCACCCCCGCCGTGATGCCCGTGTGGGAGTGGGAGAACCCGCCCGAGGACGTGGACGTCTCGCGCGGCGGCAGGCATCGGGTCACCCCGGCGGACATCGAGATGCTGCGCGCCGCCCGCGCCCACTACGAGCAGCTGTACCGCAAGGCCGGCGGCATCGCGACCCGCAGCCGTATCGTCGGCTTCCTCAACTCCGAGACGGCGCCTCTGCTGCGCGGCAGCTACACCGACGCCATGGGCCGCCAACTGCACCGTGCCACCGGCGGTCTCGTGGCGATCAGCGGTATCTGCGCGTACGACTCGGACGCCCACGGTCTCGCCCAGCGCTACTTCCACCAGGCCCTGCGTCTGGCGAAGGCGAGCGGGGACCGAGGGCTCGGTGCGTATGTGATAGCGCTGCTGGTCAATCAGTCGCTGTTCATGCAGGAGTACCGGCAGGCCGTCGCGTTCGCCGAGGCCGCGCTCCGCGCCGCGGGCAGACAGATCACCCCGGCGCTCGCCTCCGACCTCTACGCGATGCAGGCGAAGGCGTATGCGCACCTCGGCGACGCCACGAGCGCGTTGTCCTGCATCCGGCGGGCCGAGTCGGCCGCCGAGCGCATTCGGCGTGGCCACGAGCCGGACGAGACCGGCTACGTCCAGCCCGGCCTCGTCAATGTCCAGGTCGCGGAGGCGTTGCTGAGCCTCGGCGACCTCGTGGCGGCGGGGGAGCACGCTGCGGCCGCCGTCGACACACCGGCGCACGACCGGGGCAGGGTGCACCGGCTCGCGATGCTCAGCCAGATCGAACTGCGCCAGGGCAACGCCGACAAGGCGGTGGCCACCGCGGTCGAAATGGCCGAGCAGGCCCGGGGGATGGAGTCCATGCGCCTGCGCGACAGACTGCGGGCGGTGCGCGAACACCTCGTACGCAGCGGCTGCGCCGGGACGGACGAGGCGGCCGAACTCATCGACGGGGCACTGCGCGTACCGCTGTAGGCATCGCCCCATCCACTGCCGGAGAGCCCTGCTTTCCCACCGGCGCGAGCGACTGCGCCCGCCGCTGCGCCGGGTGTGCGTCACTGTGAGCCTGCTGAGTGGACGCTCCTGCTGCGATATTGCCACTTACTCGACGGAAGGTGGCAGAACCGTGCAGTGGACGAAGCAGAACGAACAAACTGTGTATGAAAACCGTTGGTTCAGCGTCAATCTGGCTGATGTCGAGCTGCCGGACGGCAGGCATCTCGACCACTTCCTGATACGTCTGCGGCCCGTCGCCGTGGCCACGGTCGTGAACGAGGCGAACGAGGTGCTGCTGCTGTGGCGGCACCGCTTCATCACCGACAGCTGGGGGTGGGAGCTCGCTGCGGGCGTCGTCGAGGACGGCGAGGACATCGCCGACGCGGCAGCCCGCGAACTCGAGGAGGAGACCGGCTGGCGACCGGGACCCCTGCACCATCTCATGAGCGTGGAGCCCTCCAACGGCCTCACCGACGCCCGGCACCACATCTACTGGGCCGACGAGGGCGAGTACGTCGGGCACCCCGTGGACGACTTCGAGTCGGATCGTCGGGAATGGGTTTCCCTCAAGCTCGTCCCCGACATGGTCGCCCGCGGGGAGGTCCCGGCCGCCAACATGGCAGCCGCGCTGCTCCTCCTGCACCACCTCAGGCTCGGCCAGGACGCACGGCCCGCATCGTCCCGCGGCCCGGCGGGCTAGTGGGCCAAGGCCTGCCAGATCGCCAGGACAAGAGCGCCCACGGCCGTCAGGGCGGCGACCGCGGGCAGGGGCCAGCGCGTGTGTTCCAGCGCGACGACCCTGAGGCTCAGGTCGTCGAGATCCTTGGCGGTCTCCTCGGCGCGATGACTGAGCAGGGCCAGCCCTCCCTCGACCCGGGCGTGGGCCACATCGAGGCGGCGGCGTAACTCTGCGACTTCTCCTTGGACCACGGGATGCTCGGGGTCGGCGGTCACGAGTCCGCTCCTTTCCGTAGTTGTCACATCCCTTGCATGCGCATCAAGAGTCAACTCGCCTGGTGGACGCGATGGGAGAGTGTGCGCGCGGCATATGCGGGTCCGGTGCGCACACGGTGTGTGAATGACGCGGGCCCGGCACCGGAAACGGTGCCGGGCCCGCAGAGGACCAAGGATGACGGTCCGTGACCACGCGGCCACATCGGCGGAAGGGGATCAGG
>NZ_JAYWVC010000133.1:0-22717 GCF_036281785.1 Streptomyces chiangmaiensis
TGTGGGACTGCTATTTCGCCGTGGTGGCATGGCGCAGCAGCGTCTTCAGTGCGTTGTCCGTGGCTGTCTTCAGCTTCTGCGAGTCGATCAGGATGTTGAGGGACAGGGTGACCTGCCGGCTGTTGTCGGCCGTGGTGAAGCTGTACGTGCTGTATCCCGGGGCGCTGCCGATGTGGCCGTAGGCCGTGTCGTAGGTCGGGTCGGTCAGGCGGCTGAGGCCGAGCCCGTAGTCGGTCGCGCCCTTTTGCAGCGGCTGGGCGTCCTGCATCTGGTGCAGCAGGGCCGGCGGCAGCAGCTTTCCGCCGATCAGCGCGCTGAAGAAGCGGTTGAGGTCATGGGTGGTGGAGATGAGGGAACCGGCCGTCGATGCCCACGACATGCTCTCTTCGGTGATGTCGGTGTACGGCGAGCCTGGGCCGTTCATGCGCAGGTAGCCGTGGGCGTGCGGGCCCAGGATGCGGACCGAGTTGCCGGGGAAGCCCGTGTGGTGGAGCCCGAGGGGTTTGATGAGCCGGTTGGTGATCTCCTGCTCGGTGCTCTTGCCGGTGACTTTCTCGATCAGCATGCCGAGCACGATGTAGTTGGTGTTGGAGTAGTGGCCGGAGGTGCCGGGGGCGAAGTAGGGGGCGTGCCGGAAGGCTTCGGCGAGCAGCTGCCGGGGTGTCCAGTGGCGAAAGCGCGTCTGGTAGAGCTCCGAAAGGCTCCCGTGCCACAGGGAGTCGGTGTAGTCGTACAGTCCGCTGCGGTGGCTGAGCAGCTGCCGGACGGTGATGTGCCGCCCGTCTGGCACCAGGCCGGGCAGGTAGCGCTCGATGGGCGCGTCCAGGCGCACCTTCTTCTCTGCCACGAGTTGCAGCACGGTGGTGGCGACGAAGATCTTGGTGTTGCTTCCGGCGCGGAAGCGTCCGTCGACCGGGGGGAGTCGGCGGTGGTCAAGGTCGCCCCTGCCGCTGGTGCCGGTCCATGTGCCGTGGGCGTCGTGTACCTCGGCGATGACGCCGGGCACGCCCGCGGTGACGAGGTCGTCCAGGGCCTTGTGCCACGCGGCCTGATCGGCGACGCCGGGCCGATGAGCCGCAGCACTGTACGTGACGGCGGCCGCGGGAGGGGCCGGGTCGGCGAAGGCGGGAACGGCAGCGGGCACGGCCAGGGCACCCGACAGCACGGTCGCGGCGGCGAGCAGGGGAAGACGCATGAAGAAACCTCTCACATCCAGGAGTTGTCCGGTTCACACACGCCGCCGCGCCCGCCCCGGAGCCGGGCGGGAGACCGGCTGATCACCCGGTCTCCCGCCCAACGGCGGGCGCCGCCAACGCAAAAGCGGCGCACCATCCGGCCTCGATGGCGGGTGCCGCGGTCGCCTCAGCCGCGTGGCCGAGGTTGCGTCTCCCCCCAACAGGTGAGCGCCCCGCGGTGGTGGTTCTTACGGCGGACCGGGCAGCCGTCGCCCGCGGGCCGGAGCGTCGGCCGGGCCGCACAACGAGGTCCCGATATGTGGCAGGTGTGACCGCTTCCTGCGGCGACCGTGCCGGGTCCGCGAGCTAGATTCGGCGGTAGGCCATCCCAGGGCGGTACCGGCCGACAGGGCCGGCCCCATGGGTCGGGGCGGACGCATCGACGACTGCCCGGCCTCGGCCGCACTTGGACGCCGCCCGCCTGCCGGGGTTCTGTCCGGCAGAGATACGCAAGTAACCCTCTCCCAGCGGATCGTCGCCGCTTTGAACGTCGCCCGCACCGTACATACGAAGGACCCGTTATGCCGGCTGTAACCGTCGAGGATCTCCTGGTCCTCCCCCGACTCCCGCGCCCTGACGCGACCGCCACCGACCGCCCCGTCCGCCACCTGGTCACCGCGCCCCAGCAGCGGGAGGGGGCCGGCTTTATGGTGCGCCGCCCGTTCCCGAGCGCTGCTTTGCCCGACGCGGACCCGTTCTTGTTGCTCGACCACGTCGGTGAGACCGTCTACCAGCCCTACGAGGCCAAGGGCGCCCCCTGGCACCCTCACCGCGGTTTCGAAACGGTCACCTACGTCATCGACGGCACGGTGGTGCACCACGATTCCAACGGTGGCGGAGGCGTGATATCGGACGGGGACACGCAGTGGATGACCGCTGGGTCGGGGATCCTGCACGACGAGGTCCCCAGCGAGGAGGTCCTGGCCAAGGGCGGCCTCAGTCACGGCATCCAGCTGTGGGTGAACCTGCCGCGCACCCGCAAGTGGGCGCAGCCGCGCTACCAGGACGTCCGGGCGGACAAGCTGCGGCTGCTCACCTCCGATGACGGCGGGGCGCTGGTACGCCTGATCGCCGGGGGTCTCGGCGGCTACCAGGGACCGGGCGTGACCTACACCCCGATTGTTTATGCGCACGCGAGTCTGCTTCCCCAGGCGCGGTTGCGGACCGGGTGGGATCCGCAGTTCAGCGCGATGGTCTACGTCCTGCAGGGAGCGGGGAGCGTGGGCCCGGACAGGCGTCCCGTCAGGGAGGGGCAACTGGCGGTGTTCGGTGCGGGGGATGTCATCACCGTTCAGGCGGCGGCCCATCAGCGCGGCCGCACAGGCCGCTTTGAGGTGCTGCTGCTGGGCGGCGTGCCGCTGAGGGAGCCGATCGCCCGCTACGGCCCGTTCGTGATGAACACCGAGGCGGAGATCCGGCAGGCCGTCGAGGACTACCAGCAAGGCAGGATGGGCCGCATTCCCGCAGACCGCCTGGAGGGAACGCCGTAAGGGTGCGGCAGGACCGGCGACGGCCGCAGAGCCGGTGAGCTCGCCCGCGCGCCCGGCAGGGGCGGAGGGCAGTTCGCCCGACTCCAGGTCCCGCCGGTCGAGATCGTCCAGCCACACGGCGACGTCGTGCGCGGTGAGGGGGCGAGAGGGTCCGTCATGGGGGTCGCTCTTTCTTTCTGGGGCCGACATGCCGCAGGCCGCCTGGGTGTGCGGCGAGCCTGACGGCCGGCGTTGCAGCCGGATTGCACCGTGCGGCCGGGGTGGGGTGCCGGCCGTGCAAGAGCGGTGCAAGGCGCCGCGCGAGTGTGGGCGGCGCGTCTTCGCCCCGGGCGGGCTCGTCCTGGCCGTCGGCCGGTGCCCACCGCCGGGGCCAGGCAGCGGAAGCGGGAGCGGGCCGTCCGGCATCGGGCGGCCGTGGCCTGATCCGTGGGCCATGTGGCCGTTCCCGCGGGCATGCGCCCGGCCGGAGCGCGGGTTGACCTTGCACAACCGCCCGCCACGGGCGGCCCAGGGCCCACGTGAAAACGGTCCGGCCGGGGCCGTGAACGGGACGCGCAGACAGTCGGCGGGCGGGCACATGCCAAGGCCGCATGTCCCGTCGGTACGCGTGTGGTCACGCGGTGATCAGGAGGATGCTGTGGGAACACCGAGCCGGCGCAGCCGCAGCCGGCACAACTGGCGTGCGTGGCTGAGCGAGTTCGCCGCGACCGCGATCCTGCTGCTGGTGATGGTCACCCTGTTCAGGCACCTGTTCGGCGCCGAGGGTCTTGTGACATGTGCCATCCCCTCGCAGGAGGGCCGGCTGGTCGCGGACGCCGTGGTCAGCGGTACCACCGTCGCCCTGCTGATCGTCTCGCCGTTCGGGCGGCGTTCGGGCGGCCACATGAACCCGGCCGTCTCGCTGGCGTTTTGGCTGATGGGTGCCCTGCCGGGGCGGGATGCGGCGGCCTACGCCGCAGCCCAACTGGCCGGTTCCCTCGCGGGGGTGGCGGTGGGCCGGCTGGTGTGGGGCGAGCAGACGGCCGATCCCGCCGTCGGCTACGCCGTCATCCGGGCGTCCGACCACATCCCCTGGGTAGCGGTGTTCGCCTCCGAGGCGGCGGCGACCGCCGTGATGCTCGCGGCGGTGACCTTCGTGGCGGCCCGGCCCCGCCTGGCCTTCGTGCTGCCGGCGGTCGCCGGGTCGGTGATCGCCGCGCTGATCCTGCTGACCGGCCGGGGGTGGGGCGGAAGCTTCAACCCGGCCCGGCAGTTCGGGCCGGAGCTGTTCTCCCACGACCTGGCGTGGCTGTGGGTGTACCTGATCGCCCCGCTGGTGGGCGGCGGGCTCTTCGGCTTGGTGCGCAGGCGCCTGCCGCACGCTCCTGCGCTGCCCACCTCACCGCCATCAGCCCCGGGTGACGGCGTGCCTGCCGTGACCGGTTCGGCCGCACCGTGACCGTCCGCCGCGGGCGGGTTGGGCGATGGCCCGATCCGTGGGGAGTGCGGCCCGCAGGCCGGACATGGCCGCCCGCGCGGCACGGGTTGAAGGCCCGTGAAGGCGCTGATCAAGCGCCGTGATCCTGACATCCAGATCGTTCGAGAAAGGCCCTGTGATGATCGACTCGACTGCCTGGGAGCGTGTGCGATGACCGCCTCACCGTCTGCGGCCGCCAAGCAGTGGCCGGAGTTTCTGGTTGCGTTGGCGTTGGCGGCGGGCCCGGTGGTGGCGCTGGGCTTCACCCGGTTCGCCTATGCGCTGCTGCTGCCGGCCATGCGCGAGAAGCTGCACTGGAGTTATGCGGCGGCCGGCGGGATGAACACCGCCAACGCGCTGGGCTACATCATCGGCGCCGCCACCGCCGCCTGGTGGTCGCGCCGCTTCGGCTCCCGGTCAGCGTTCGTGTGGGGCATCGTCATCAGTGCGCTCGCCCTGCTCGCCTCCGGGGCGACCGACAACTTCGCCGGCCTGACCGTCCTGCGCTTCATCGGCGGCCTGAGCACCGCGGTGACCTTCGTGGTCGGCTCGGCGCTCGCCTCCCGCGTCCACAGCGGTGGCCAACAGGCCCGCTCGGCCTCCCTGGTCGCGATGTACATGGCCGGCGTCGGCATCGGCGTGGTGCTCTCCGGCGTGGTGGTCCCCGCGGCGCTCACCGCCTGGGGCGTGTCCGGCTGGCAGGCCGGGTGGCTGCTGATGGGTCTGCTCGCCCTCCTCGCCATCGGGCCGGCCGCCTGGGCCGCACGCCAGGTCCCCGAGCAGGCCGCGAGTGGCGCCACCCACGGCGGCCGCGCCGGCCTCAAGCCGCTGACGCCCCTGTTCGTCTGGTACGTGCTGTTCGGGGCCGGCTACGTGTCCTACATGACCTTCGTCGTCGCCCTGCTGCACAGCCAGGGCATGAAGGTCTGGGGCACCGGCACGTTCTTCATCGTGCTGGGCGTGGCCTCCGCAGCGGCGACGCTGCTGGTGTGGGGCCGGGTGATCGGCCGACTGCGCGGCGGCACGGCCCCCGCGCTGGTCTCGGCGGTCGTGCTGATCGGTGTACTGCCCGTACTGCTGTGGCACGGGATGGGCGCCGCAATCGCCTCGGCGATCATCTTCGGCGGGTCGTTCATGGCCGGTCCCACCGCCGTAACCGTCCTGGCCCGCCGGATGCTGCCCGCGCACGCCTGGACCTTGGGCATCGCCCTGCTGACGGTGGCCTTCAGCGTCGGCCAGGCCGTCGGACCGCTGGTCTCCGGCCTGCTGTCCGACTCCTCCGGAGGCATCGCCAAGGGCCTGTGGCTGTCCGTCGTGCTGCTCGCCGTCTCCGCCGCCGTCGCCCTCATCCAGCGCGAGCGGACAGCAGAACACCACCATCAGGAGGCGCCGGCCGCCGCCTCCGCCCCGAGCGCCGTCCGGCGCTGACCCACCCCTCTCAAGGAGCAAGACCCCCATGTTTCACCGCATCCTGGTCGCCGTCGACGACAGCCCGGCCTCGCAGAGCGCGATCCGCACTACCACCGAACTGGCCTTCCTGAGCGGCGCGCAGGTCCGTGTGCTGCACATCGACACCTCCGAGGTGGTGTACGACACCGTCATCGGCCTGGAGGACGACGCAGCCGCCCACCGGGTCCTGGACTCGGCCGTATCGACGCTACGGCAGGCCGGCATCCAGGCCGACGGCGAGCTGCTGGACGGGCTGGTGTCCGATGTGGCGCAGGCCGTGCGGGAGGCCGCCGAGGGCTTCGACGCCGACCTGATCGTCGTCAGCCCGCACCACCGCAGTCGTCTCGCCAGCTGGTTCTCCCCCAGTGTCAGCATCGCGATCGCCCACAACAGCCGCACCGCCGTGCTCCTGGTTCCCGGGCAGGGCTGAGATGTCCCACTGCACGGTGCACGTCACCGATCAGACAGGCCTGGCCCGCAGAATCGCGGTCGGGCCCCACCGTCTGATCGCCGACGAACCCACCCCCGCCGGCGACGACACGGGCCCGACCCCGTCGAGGTATTGCTCGCCGCTCTGGGCGCCTCAACCTCAATGACCGTGAGGATGTACGCCGACCGCCGCACCTGGACACTGCGCGATGTGCAGGTCCGGTTGCGGCTGGAGCAGGGCGGCGAGCCGGTCGTCGTCCATCTGGACGCAGACCTCGACGACGACCGGCGGCGAGGCTGATGGCCGTGATCGGACGCTGCCCCGTCCACCGGCTGCTGAGCGCCCCGCCGCCCCTCACCAGGGTGCACATCGAACAGCCGGTCGTCGCAGACGACGCCGGCACCTGGCAAGCAAGGCGGCCCCGGCACCCCTCGGCCCTCCCGGGCCGGCAGGCGCCGGGGCCGCGAGAAAGGCATGGTGGCAGATGCCCCAGCAGCAGATCATTCTCGTCCGGCACGCGGAGACGGCCTGGAACCGCTCCCGCCGCTACTACACCGGGCAGGACGATCCCGACCTGACCGCCGCGGGCAAGCGCGAGGCCGGCTTGCTCCTGCCGCATCTTCAGGCCTACCAGGACGCCCACGTGCTGTGCAGTCCAGCGCTGCGGGCCCGCCGCACCGCACAGCTGGCGGGCCTGACCGCGGACATCAACCCCGACCTGCGGGAGTGGAGCTACCAGCTGCCCGACGGGCACAGCGTGGACGAGCGCTGCGGGAGCGGGCGGTGCCACCACGACATCTGGGACGACGCCCTGCACACCACGGTGTGCACGGGCGAATGCCTGCTGGAGGTGACCGCCCGGGCTGACTGTGTGCTCGAGCGCGCCCGCCGGCTCCTGGCCGGCGGCAGACCTGTCGTCCTCGTCTTGCACGGCAACCTCATCCGGCTGATGACCGCCCGCTGGCTCGGCCTGTCCCCCGCTACCGGGGCGCACCTGGCGCTGGGCACCGCCTCTCTGGGGCGCCTGGCCCACTACGACGGGCGGCCCAGCCTGCTGAGCTGGAACTTCAGCCCGTCCTTCGACAACCGTCCACTCGCCCGCCCCCCGGCAGCCACCGGCGACACCACGGTGCCGCCGGCAGGGCGCATCCCGCCCACGGCGCCGCAGCATCGCGCCACCGACGCCGCGAAGAACCGTCCCTGACACCCCCGAGCCATTCATGGAGGAACCGTTGGGCACCAACGCCCCCGTACACCTGGATGCGTATGCCAAGCGCTTCCTGGCACAGCTGGCCGCGGCCGATGCGCCGCCGCTGGAAACCCTCTCGCCCGCCGAGGCCCGAGCCGACGCCCTGGCGGGCCGGTCCGCCGCCCAGGCGGTGCTCAAGCCCGTCCACATCCACGAGCAGCACCTGCCCATCGGGCCCGGCGGCACCGTGCTGGTGCGGATCGTGCGGCCGGAAGGCTCCTCGGGCGTACTGCCTGCGGTGATGTATTTCCACGGCGGCGGCTGGGTGCTGGGCGACCGCTTCTCCTACGACCGCACCACCCGCGACCTGGCCCACGCCGGCGGCGTGGCGGTGGTGTTCGTGGAGTACGCCCGCTCGCCGGAAGCCCGCTATCCCGTCGCACTCGAAGAGGTCTACGCGGCCACCGCCTGGATCGCCGAGCATGGGCAGGAGCTGGGCCTGGACGGGTCCCGGCTGGCGGTCGCCGGGGACAGCGCGGGTGGCAACCTGGCCACCGCCGTCGCTTTGCTGGCCAAGCGCCGGGGTGGCCCCCGCCTGCTGCAGCAGGTGTTGTTCTACCCGGCGCTGGACGCCGGGTTCGACACGCCGTCCTATGAGCGGTTCGCGGACGGCTTCTTCCTCACCCGCGCGCAGATGCGGTGGTTTGGGGACCGCTACGCGCCCGACCGCTCGGTGCGCACCGAACCGACCGCCGCACCACTGCGGGCCACCACAGCGGAGCTGGCCGGGCTGCCGCCGGCCCTGGTGATCACGGCCGAGGCGGACGTGCTGCGCGACGAGGGCGAGGCCTACGCCCGCAAGCTCACGCAGGCAGGTGTCCCCGTCGTCGCGGTCCGCTACCTGGGGGCGATCCATTCGTTCACCGCGCAGGACGCGCTGGCGGCCTCTCCCCTCTCCCAGGCGGCGATCGACCAGGCCGGGCAGGCGCTGCGGCAGGCTCTTGCCGCGCCCCGTCCCGAGGCGGGGGGCTACTGATGTCGACGGCCCTGGTGCTCGGCGGAGGCGGCGTGACGGGGATCGCCTGGGAGCTGGGGGTGCTCCAGGCGCTGCAGGAGGCGGGGGTGGACCTCGCGGGCGCCGACCTGGTGGTCGGCACGTCTGCCGGATCGGTCGTGGCGGTCCAGGCCACCAGCGGCATCGGCCTTGACCACCTCCTCGCCGACCAACTGGCGCCCGCCGGCACCTCCCAGGAGGTGAAGGCCGACTTCGACCCGCAGGGCACAGCGGCCGCCTTCACCCGCCTGATAGAGGGCGCCCGCGACGAGCGGGAGATCAGGGCCCGGATCGGTGCCATGGCCCTTGCGGCGCCGACTGTCTCGGAGGCCGAGCGGATGCGGACCATCCAAGCCCGGCTGCCCGTTGACACCTGGCCCGCCCGCCGGCTGCTCATCACGGCGGTGGACGCACAGACGGGCGATCTTGCCGTGTGGGACGGCACCTCGGGCGTCCCGCTGGCATCCGCCGTGGCGGCCAGCTGCGCCGTACCCGGCATATGGCCGCCCGCCTCCGTCGCCCGACGCCGCTACGTCGACGGCAGCGTCCGCTCCGCGACAAACGCCGACCTCGCCCTGGGCCACGACGTGGTGGTCGTCCTCGCGCCCGACACCGGCCCCGGCCTCAACCCCGCATCTGAGGGACTGGCCGGCGAGGTGCCGCTGCTGCGCGCGCACAGCCAGGTCCAGGTCATCACGCCCGACGACGCCGCACTGGACGCGATCGGCCCCAATCCGCTGGACCCCGCCCGGCGGCCCGCATCCGCCCGCCAAGGCCGGCGACAGGGACGGGCGCTGACCAGCACTGTGCGAAAGATCTGGCCTACTGCTGCCGCCCGATACCCGCACGCCATGACCGGCCGTCGGCTGTCTCCCTGCCCGTGCGGCCGCCCTGCGACGTACCGTCGAAAGGTGCTCCGGGAAGAAGCCACCGGCTCCGCCGCCGCGCCTTCGGACCGCCGCCCGCTGTATGGGCTTGTCGACGCGGCCTGGGAGTTCGTGCTGACGTCGGTCCTGCTGTATAGCGTGGTCACTGCCGCCCGCTGGCTGACATCACCGGACTCGCCGCTCGCCGTGAACAGCACGCGCGCGGCGACGGCGATCGTGGGGGTAGTGGTCGGCATCGTCCTCGTGGTGCTGATCACCTCCGCGCCGGGGCGCTGTTCCGGTGCCCACATGAACCCTGCGATCAGCGTTGCGCTGTGGCTGATGGGCGCCTTCCCCGGGCGCTACGTGCCCGCCTACGCCGCCGCGCAGCTGGCAGGCTCGGTGGCGGGCACCGCGCTGGGGCGGCTGTGCTGGGGCCCGGTGGTATCCCGGCCTTCGCTGCGCTATGCCGCCGTGCACCCCAGCCCGGTGTGGGGCACAACCGCGCTGGTGGTCGCGGAGGCCGGCTGCCTCACGCTCGTGGTCGTGATGGTGGGGTTCTTCCTGGCCCGCCCCGCCATCAGCCGCATGCTGCCGTACGCCGTCGGCACAGTGACGGCTCTGATCATCACCGTGCTGGGGCAACTGAGTGGAGGCTCGGCGAACCCGGCACGCCAGTTGGGTCCTGCGCTGCTGTCCGGTGGCACCCAACTGCTGTGGGTGTATCTGGTCGCTCCGCTGATCGGCGCGTCGCTCGGGGCCGCGGTCCACTGCCTGTTCCAGCGCCGCCTGGGCACCCCCGCACCGTGCACCTACCGGCTGTGCGGGAGTGACGACGCCCTGCGAAACCGGGCCCGATGACGCGCAACTGCGCGGAGGGCCGAAGGCGTGGGAAACAGGTCCGAAGGCACGGCCATGCCCACGCGGGCGCACCCGGTTGTCCCCTGTATGCCGACGGATCCTCCGCCGCACAGGCCCCCTCGGAGGTCGCCATGCTGTCCCGTCCGCGCTATCCCCACCCTGCAGCTCACCAGACCGTATTGGCCGTGGACGCCCCACGTCGGATGACGCCGCCCGTGACGGGTCCTGCTCAAACCGCTGTGGTGGCGCTGCCCGCCGAACCAGCCAGCGTGAGTGTCGCCCGTCACTGGACCACCGATCTGCTCACCCGGTGGGGAGTGAGTGCGGACGACCTCGACACGGCCCTACTGGTCATCAGTGAACTGGCCGCCAACACCGTCCGCTACGGCCACGCGGAGATGACCATCCGCCTCCTCCAGCAGACGGGCTGGCTGTACCTGTGCGTGACGGACTCCGGAGATCCTTCGGCGGCCCACCGGCTCGTCATCCCGCAGGAACTGGCCGAGCACGGACGCGGCCTGGCCATCGTCGAGGCACTGGTCGAAACGATCGAGGTGACCCGCGAGCCGGAGGGATGGCGCGTGGGTGCGGTACTGCGCTTGGCGGTTGCCGGTACGCCGGCGGCGCAATCCGCCGCCGACGTGGCGTGACCCGGCCGAGAGCCGCACGCGGGTGCCGGCGGCTGCACCACCGGCTTCCCCGCAAACGCCCGAGGAGGCCCTGGTCTTCGGGCCGGGGAGGAATCGGCGTCCGATGAAGCAAGGCGGCACAAGACCTCTCCCCTTCGCACAGGGACGTGCTCAGCGCTGCGGCGGCGATCCGGGCCGGACCTGGTCGGTGTCGCCTTGCCCGGCTGCCATGCAGTCAAGGAGCCGGTGGGTGTGCCGGGTCAGGGTCAGCACCCGGCGCAGCGCATCGCTCGCCGGTGCGATGCGCAGCCACTGGCCGCGTCGCCTGCTGAGCGCGTGGGCCTCGACCAGGGGGCGCAGACCGGCCGCGTCGATGAAGGTGACCTCGGCCGCATCGAGGGTCACGCCGTGGCTGTGGTCGAGGCTGAGGCAGAAGTCGAGGGCGTTGTTGACCGCGGGGCTGGTGGCGATGTCCAGTTCGCCGCTCAGGCGGACGAGCATGCTGCAGCCGGGCCCCATGAGGAGGGTGATGCGCACACCGCACGGGCACAGCCAGGAGATCGTCGGGCCGAGGGCAGGACGGTCGAGCGTGCTCGTGGTCATCACGTGTTGTTTCCTCAAGAGATCTCTGGCCGCCTGTCCGACGCAGCGCTCGCTGCCGCCAACGGGGACGTGGCCGTTGACTGTTTCCAGCCTGCGCCCCACCGCGTCCGTGGGCATCCATCGAGGTGGCGATGGTGGAGGTCATTCGTGGGGATGACGGTGGCGGGCGCCTCCTCCCCGGCGCCGCGCCTAGGGGTGGGTGGAGGGCAGGGCAAGTCCGGTGTCGTAGGCGAGGATGACGGCCTGGACGCGGTCGCGCAGGTGGTACTTGTCGAGGATGTGGGCGACATGGGTCTTCACGGTGGCTTCGCTGACGAAGAGTTCGGCGGCGATCTCGGCGTTTGACAGACCACGGGTCAGGGCCCGGAGCACGTCCATTTCCCGTTCTGTGAGGGCGTTGAGGCTCGGCGGGGCGGGCACCGGTTCGGGGAGTGCGGCAAACCGTTCGAGGAGGCGGCGGGTCACCCGCGGCGAGATGATCGCCTCCCCTGAGGCGACCGTGCGGATCGCTCCGACGAGGGAGTCGGCCGGGCCGTCCTTGACCAGGAAGCCGCTGGCCCCGGCGCGCAGTGCGTCCAGGACGTGTTCGTCCAGGTCGAAGGTGGTCAGGATGATCACCCGGGTCGCCGACTGGGTCTGGAGGATGCGGCGGGTCGCCTCCACCCCGTCCAGCCGGGGCATGCGGATGTCCATGAGGACGACGTCCGGTTGCAGGCTGCGGGTGTCCTCGACCGCGGCCAGGCCGTCGCCGGATTCGCCGACCACGGTCAGATCGGGTTCGGCTTCGAGGATGAGGCGGAGCCCGGTGCGGATCATGGGCTGGTCGTCGACGAGCAGGATGCGGGTGGCAGTCATCAGGAATAGGCCGTTTCGTTGTCGGACGGGGTCAGGGGCAGGTCGGCGCGGACGAGGAAGCCGCCGTGGGCAAGCGAGCCGGTGTGGAGGCTGCCGCCGACGGCCGCGACGCGTTCGTGCATGCCCACCAGGCCGTGCCCGCCGCCGGGCGGCACGGGCCGGGCGGCGGCGGGCACGAGCGGGCCGTCGTCGCGCACCGTGAGGGTCAGGCAGTGCGGTTGCCAGTCGAAAGTGACGGCCGCGTGGGTGTGCCCGGCATGTTTGAGCGTGTTGGTCAATGCTTCCTGCACGACCCGGTAGGCGGTGAGTTCGGTGCCGGCCGGCAGAGGGCGGCCCGTGCCCGTGTGGGTGGACTCCACGCGAAGTCCGGCTTCGCGCAAGGAGTCCAGCAGCCGGGGGATGTCGGCGAGGGCCGGCTGCGGCGAGCGTCCCGCCACCGCCTCGTCCTCCTCGGTGCGCAGCAGTTCCAGCAGGCGCCGCAGCTCCGCGACAGTGGCACGGCCGGTCGCTTCGATGGCGGCATGCATCTCATGGGTCTTGGCCGGGTCCGTGCTCTGGACGCGGTCGGCGGCGATGGCCTGCACGATCATCAGGCTCACATGGTGGGCCACGATGTCATGCAGTTCGCGGGCGATCCTGGCGCGCTCCTCCACTACGGCCGTACGGGCCAGTGCGACCTGCTCACGCTTCACGGCGGCGGCATGCTCGAGCGCCTCGGCCGCTATGGCACGGCGGGCCCTGACCAGGCATCCCAAAGCCCACGCGGCGACCACGAGGACGTCCACGACGAGGACCGAGCCGATGCCGTCGGTGGGGGCGATCAGTACTTCGGTGGCGCCGGCCACCAGTGCCGTCACCACCAGCAGCCGGTAGGTCGGGCAGCGTCCGTAGCGGACGGTGGTGAGGAAGACCGCCACCCCGACGGCCAGCAGCACCATGCCGATGGTGGCGCCCCCGCCGGTCACCGGGCCGGGGATGGAGTGGCGGGCCTGGAGCGCGGCCGCTGCCGCGCCGACGGCCCACAGCGTGGCGCTCGGCCATCGGCGATGCACCGCGAAGGGGGCTCCCACCATCAGGGCCAAGGCGATGCCCACCGCATCCAGGCCGCGTCCGGTCGGATGCGCGGGATGGGCGGCCTCCGCGAGGGCGGCCACCGCGAGCAACGGGGCGAGCAGGAAATCGACCACCGCGGGCGGTACCCGGCGCCGGGCGAGGGCATCGATGTGCCCGTGCCCGCGCGCCTCGTGCGCAAGAGTGAAACGTCTGCCGATGACAGCTCCCAAAGCGGCCCCTTTTATCGCGGTACGGACTCGGCAACGTGCAAGAACTGCGACGGATTTCCGAATCCGGTGCGAAAAGGAAGATATGGCCCGTTCAGCGGGAAGTGCGGCCGAATTTGTGGCCGGAATGAAAGGAGGGCCGGTCAGGGTGTAGCGGCCAAAACCGGCTGTGCCGTGAAGGTGGTCCTGAACCGCGCCCGGTAGGCGCCGGGGGTGATTCCGCGTTCCCGTTGGAAGGCACGGCGCAGGGTTTCCTCGGAGCCGAAACCCGAACGGCGGGCGACGACGTCCAGCGGGTCGGTGCCGGACTCGAGCAGCCCTTGCGCGGCCTCGAGGCGGATCTGCTCCACAAAGCGGGTCACGGTCATCCCGGCCTCGGCGCGAAAGAGCCGGGTGAGCTGGCGTACGCTGACGCCGGCCCGCCCCGCCACGGCCTCCAGGCTGTGATCGGCGGCGGGGTCCGCGGTGACGTCGTCCAGCACCTGCCGCACCACCTGGTGGCGGGGCTGCCGGGCGGCCTGGCGCACGCTGAACTGGGACTGGCTGCCCGGCCGGGCCATGAAGACCACCAGGTACTTGGCCGCGGCACGCGCCACCTCGGGCCCGAAGTCCTCCTCGACCAGCGACAGGGCCAGATCGATGCCGGAGGTGACACCGGCGGAGCTGATGACCTTCCCGTCGCGCACGAAGATGGAATCGGCGTCGACCTGGACGTGCGGGAAGCTCTCGGCCAGTTCGCGGGCCAGGCACCAGTGGGTGGCCGCCCGACGTCCATCGAGCAGCCCGGTGGCTGCGAGCGGGAACGCGCCCGCGCACACCGAGGCCACCCGGCGGGAGAACCCGGCCAGGCGGCTGATCCCGGCGATGAGGAGGGCGTCGGACACCGCCCGGCGCCAGTCGGAGCGGCCGGGGATGATCAGGGTGTCGATGGTGCCGGTGAACTCCTCCAGGGCCGCATCCGCCGCCAGCCGCGCACCCGCCGTGGTCACCACCTCCCGCCCCCCACAGGAGGCGGTCAGCAACCGGTAGCAGGCTCCCTGGTCGTTGGCGGCGGCGAACACCTCCAGCGGCCCGGTCACATCCAGCAACTGGACGCAGTCGAAGAGCACCATCACCACAAGATGCGGCCGCCGGCGCGGCCCGCTCCTGCCGTCCATGGGGAAATCCTCCCCCTGCCGCCTCAACCAGCACAAGACGATCAAAAGCCCGTGGTGGGCTTGGCGCCGGGAGCCGCGGGCGCCGTCCCGTTGCCGGGGGGTGTGGTGCCGCCGGACGGCCGGCAGCCGGAATCGGCGGGGCGGGAGGAGGTCATGGGACAGTCCGGCTGGGTGCTGCGAAAGCGTGCACGGTAGGCGCCGGGGGAAATCCCGAGCTCGCGCTGGAAGACACGGCGCAGTGTCTCCGCCGATCCCAGTCCGCTCCGGCGGGCGACCATGTCCAAGGGGTCGGTGCCCGATTCCAGCATGCTCTGCGCCGCTTCCAGGCGGATCTGCTCGACGAACCGGGCGGCCGTGGTGCCGGTCTCCTGGCGGATCAGCCGGGTGAGGTGGCGCACGCTGACGCCCGCGCGCGCCGCGAGCGCGGGCAGCTTGTGGTCCGCCTGGGGAGCGGCCGTCACGGCGTCCAGCACCACCCGCACGCCGACGCTGCGGCAATACCGTGCGCGCAGCCGGACACTGAACTGGGACTGGCCGCCCGGCCGGGCCATGAAGACCACCAGGTCCTTCGCCGCGGCCCGCGCCACCTCCGGGCCCAGGTCCTCCTCCACCAGCGACAGCGTCAGGTCGATGCCAGCCGTCACGCCTGCCGAGGTGATGATCCGTCCGTCACGGACGAACAGCGCATCACGGTCCACGTGCACCGACGGGAAGTGGGCGGCCAGCTGGTCGGCCTGCCGCCAGTGGGTGGCCACTCGGCACCCGTCCAACAGACCCGCGGCCGCCAGCGGGAAGGCCCCCGCGCACAGGGAAGCCACCCGACGGGCCGAGCGGGCCAGCCGCATCAACTCCCCTATCAGCCCGCGGTCTTCCACGGGCACGTGCCAGTTGGGGCTGCCGGGAACCATGAGCGTGCGGATCCGCCCGGACCACTCCTCAAGCACCCCATCGGCGGCAAACCGCAACCCGGACGTGGTCCGCACCTCTTTACCCCCGGGAGACAGGGCAACAACCCGGTAGCGGCCCCCATGGTCGTTGGCGGCCGCCAGAACGTCCATCGGCCCGGTGACGTCCAGCGCCTGCACCCCGTCGTAGAGGACCATCACGACGAGGTGGGTGCGAGGGTCGGCGCCGGCCTGGCGGTTCGAGGCGATCATGACTCCCAGGGTCGGGTCAGGCCTTATGGCGGGGCAAGGACTGATACCCCTCGTATCCGGCCATCGGCGGTCTCTGCGGCCCAAACGGTGGGAAGCGCCCGTTCCTTTGAGCGCGCGGTCCGATACCTGGATGCGGTGTCCGGCTCGGCCAGGCGCAGGTAGACGCCGAGCGCGTCGGCGGGACGGTTGGCCCACGCCTGGTCGGCGAGGGCAAGCCACTGCCGGTCGTGGCTCCGGTTTGGGTGGCGGCCTGCCAGGCGGCGTCGACGTCCTTGTCGTCGAGCAGGGCATCGACCAGGACCGGTCCGCCGTACCAGCCCTGTTGCCGCCGCTCCGTGTCGGCCCGCAGCAGGGCAATGGCTCCCCCACGCTCAAATGCCGGGACGTCGGGTGCTTCGCCGGCCCTGACGCGGCTCGAGCTCTCGGACGCCGTGCGTGGACCGGCTTCTGGCCGCCGACAGTTGGACCCTGTGATCCAACAGAGACGAGAATCCTGCGGGTTGATCGCATTGTCAGTCCCCCCTGTCATCATCCCGCCATGCTGTACGACGCCTTGGTGGCCGAATCCCGTAGGAACGACTCGCTCGACGACGTGCGGTCCGCGGCGCTGTACCGCGTCCGTTGGCTCGTCGACCTCCTGGAACGTCAGCGGACCGAGTTCCGGCGAGCCATACACGACGACCACCGGCGATACGAGGCGGCGGGCGCGGCGACCCGAGCCGAGATCGACAGGCGGCTCGCGGCCTGCGCGGACGAGGAGGGCAGGGCCGCGGTCCTGTGCCTCATGCTGGCCGCCTGCTTCGACGACACGAGCCTGTGGCAGTACGACACCGAGATCGGGGCCCTGATCTCGCGGGTGCGTGGCTGGACACCCGACGAGGTCGCCGTGATGCTGCTCCGCGCCACCGAGTACGACATGGGCCACTGGTTCGCCGGTGGCCTACGGCTGGTGCTGAACGCCGCCGAGCAGCTCGACGCCGACGGCCGCCGTGCGGTCACGCCCTGGCTGCGGCACGCACACATGGACCTCATGGACACCACCGTCGGGGCGAGTTCGCACGCATCGCTCGCCCAGCGCCTCCGCGCGCTGCTCGCGAGCGTGGACGAGGCGTACATCCCCGAGGGACTGATCCCCGCCGACGCTCCCTGGGCCTTGCCGCTGAGCGACCGCGCGAAGACCTCTCCGACGCCGGAACTGGCCTGCTTCGTAAGGCACTTGGCGAGCCTGTCGGGACCGCGCCCCGCGCAGAGGTGGCGGCGGACGTGCCTCGAACTCGCGGACGCGGCGTCGGCGCGGGACCTCGTGGCCGACGTCCTGCGGGCGCTGGCCGAGGACGATCCACTGTGCAGCAGGAGAAGCGGTTCGCACACCGGGTGGCTGCACGGCGGTTACCACTACCACTACGTCATCCACCAGAACGACGGTGACCTGGCGCGCGGCGCCGTCTGGGCGGCCGCGCTGACCGGCGGCCCGGCCGCGGTGCACCACCTCGGCGCGCTCGCTCTGCGGACCGGCGGCGCCCGAAGCGATGTGACGCAGGACCTCAAGCTCGCGGGCGCGGCGATCAACGCGCTGGCCGAGACCGGCGATCCGGCCTCTCTCGAGGCCCTGTGGCGGCTGCGGTCACGGATCAAGCACCGGGCGCTGCGCAAGCAGCTCGACACCGCGCTGGTGAGGGCAGCCGGGAAGCAGGGCATCACGGCGGAGCAGCTCATCGAGCGCAGTGTGCCGGACCATGGCCTGACGCCGGACGGCTCGCTGGAACGGGAGCTGGGCGGACACCGGGTACAGGTGGCGATCGAGGAAGCGGCGACCGTGCGGCTCACCTTCACGCGCCCCGACGGGGGGACGTCCCGCACAACTCCGGCGGCAGTGAAGGACGGCTTCCCGGACGAGCTCCAGGAGTTGAGGGCCCTGGCCAAGGAGATGCGGGGGACACTGTCGGACGAGCGCGCCCGCGTCGAGGCGCTGATGTCGGCCGGACGCGAGTGGCCGTACGACGAGTGGTGCCGCTATTACCGCGACCATCCGGTCACCGGGACTCTCGTCCGAGGCCTGATCTGGGAGTTCCAGGATGCGGACGGCGAGTGGCGTGCGGTGGCACCGATGGCCGAGCCGCCCGGCGAGCCCGAGCGCGTCCGGTTGTGGCATCCGATCCGGGCGTCGACGGACGACATCAGGACGTGGCGGGAGCGGCTCGTCGCCGAGCGGCTGCGACAGCCGTTCAAACAGGCCTTCCGGGAGATCTACCTGCTCACTCCGGCGGAGGAGGAGACCGGCGTCTACTCCAACCGGTTCGCCGCCCACATCGTCCACTACCGGCAGCTCTACGCGCTGTTCAAGGAACGCGGCTGGCAGGCCAACTTCCTCGGCCGGTACGACGGCGGCCACGACGGGGAGGCACGGGCCGAGTTCGGCGACGGCGAGTGGCGGGCCTGCTTCCACCATGAGACCGCCGCGGACGACGACGGCGGCTACGCGCCCGAGCACGCCGCGACGGACCAGGTCCGCTTCGAGCGGCGGGACGGCCGGCGTTGGCGGGAGGTTCCGCTGGCGGAGGTGCCCCCGCTGGTGTTCAGCGAGGCGATGCGCGACGTGGACCTTTTTGTCGGCGTGACCTCGATCGCCGCCGATCCCGACTGGACCGACCGGGGCGAGGTCCGTTACGCCGGGTACTGGCGGACGGCCACGTTCGGTGCCCTGACGGCGAGCGCCGAGGTCCGCCGCGAGGCGCTGGAGCGGATTCTGCCGCGCCTGAAGATCGCTGACCGGTGCACGCTCGACGGCCGCTTCCTGCTGGTCCGCGGGGATCTGCGCACGTACAAGATCCATCTGGGGTCGGCCAACATCCTGATGGAACCGGACGACAGCTACCTGTGCATCGTCCCGTCACGCGGCAAGGGCAACGGCAAGGTGTTCCTGCCGTTCGAAGACGACCGACTCTCACTGATCCTCAGCAAGGCATTCCTGCTCGCCGCCGACACCAAGATCACCGACGAGTCCATTCTTACGCAGATCAAGCGAGGTGCCTGATGGCCACCGTGACGTTCCGGGACGAGACCGCGACGGGCAAGCCGCTCACCGAGTTCGAGGTGGCCGGGCAGCCGGCACGGATGACCGTACGGGAGCTGATCAGGCTCCGGGTCCGTGAGGAGGCCGCTCGGTACAACGCCCGCCCGACCAACCGCTTCAACGGCCTCGTCCGCCCCGACGACGCCGAGACGGAGCTGAACGGCTGCCGACTCCGCGAACCCCGCCGCATCGACTGGGAGCGCCAGGCCGATATCGCCGAGCGCGCCTTCCTGGCCAACGGGTTCTTCGTGCTGGCCGGCGACCGCCAGGTCGAGGACCTGGACGAAGCCGTGGATCTCACCACCGATCCCGACCTGGTCTTCATCAAGCTCGTCGCCCTCGTCGGGGGCTGAGAGACCGCCCCTCGCAGAGTCACTGCCCCATCCCCAGGCACGAGCGCATGAATCGGGCCACCAAGACCGGCGGTGGCAGCGTTCCCATGGCCCCTGACCTGCTGTTTGTGCGCTATCGGTTCCGTTCCCACCGATCTCTATCGCATACCGTGCGTGGGGCGGCGTCCACGATGTATGGCGAGGAGGGTGTCAGCTCCCCCAGCAGGTGGAGGTGGCTATGGCCCCAGCGGGGCTATGACGGGGGTGGGCAGGCCTGACCGTGCCCTTGCCCTGCGTGGGCTGCCGGTCTCGGCCGGCAGGCGCAGCCGCACCCCGCCCTCCCCCGCAAGGCGGAGCTCGCGGGTGGTCCAAGGGACGGACGTCTTTCGCCCTGGCGGCATCAAGGCTGGTGACGCACCGACCGACCCCTGCGCCCATCTTGTCTCCTGGAGCCCCCATGACCCGTGACACCGCCACCCCTTTGCGCCCGGCACGCCGACGCGGCAGGTGGATCGCCGCCCTCCTGTGCGCCGCAAGCGCGGCCGGAGCCGTCCTTGCCCCCAGCGCCACGGCTTTCGCCGCCGGTCACGGCACGGCGGCCTCCCCCACATCGGTCCGGCACACGGCACCGGCCCGCCCCTGGGCAGCCGAGCGCGCCACCCGGCAGGCCGTCCGCCAGCTGACCGAGGCGGGTCTGCCCGGGGCGATCGCCCTCGTCCGGGACCACGGCCGCACCGCGACCGCCGCGGCCGGGTACGCCGATGTGGCCGCCAGGCGGCCCGTGACCAGCGCCGACCATCTGCGGATCGGCAGCAACACCAAGGTGTTCACCGCCACCGTGGTGCTGAAGTTGGTGGCCGAGCACCGGCTGAGCCTGGACGACACCGTGCAGCATCTGTTGCCCGGCATCATCCGAGGCGGCGACCGCATCACCGTGCGCCAGCTGCTCAACCACACCAGCGGGCTCTACCCCTTCGAACAGGACCCGGCCTCCATGGCCCCCTACCTGCGGGGGGATGCCGGATACTACTGGTCGCCGCGCCGACTGGTGGCCCTGGCCGACACCCATGCACCGCTGTTCGCGCCCGGCACGAGGTTCTCCTACTCCAACACCAACTACTTTCTGCTCGGCCTGGTCATCGAAAAGGTCACCCACCACTCCTACACGCAGGAACTCAACCGCCGCATCATCACCCCTCTCGGGCTGCGTGACACCCGGCTCCCCGTCCGCACCCTGAAGATCCAAAACCCGGCCGTGCACGGATACATGCTGGGCCGGGCAGGCCGCGCACCGCAGGACATCACCTTCGGCATCAGCCCCTCCACCACCTGGGCGGCAGGCGCGCTGACCTCAACCGTCAACGACCTGGCCCGATTCGACAAAGCCCTGCTCACCGGCAAGCTCCTGCCGAAGGCGCAGCTGGCCGAGATGACGAAAGCCGGGCCCTTCACCATCGATCCGGCCGATCCGACCGAGGGCTATGGGCTGGGCCTGGAAAAGCTGACACTGTGCTGCGTCACCATGTGGGGCCACACCGGGACCGTCCTGGGGACCCAGACCAATGCCTTCACCAGCGCCGACGGCACCCGCCAGCTCGTGCTGGCCACCAACGCGGACCCGGACACCTGGACCGCCGACCAGATCTCCGCCTGGCTCACCGCCTCACGCAAGACCCTCTGCGCCCACTAGGGGCTTGTTGCGAAAGCGGAGTTGCCGTCCGAAGGGCGTGCCATGCGGCAGGCGCCGCTTTGCGTCAGGCCCTGGAGGGCCGCTGTCTCGGGGAGCTGTCGGCCGCGAGGGGGAGACTGCGCAGCGACAGAGCGCTCGGCGGAGGTAGGGCCCCGTGAGCCGCCTCGGCGCGGAACGACTGGAGCAGATACGCCACCAGGCGCCGGGACGCAGCACTGTCACGCGGCAGCGCGGTGACCAGACCGCAGTGGGACAACAGGGCCACGGCGAGGTCAGAAGGGTGGAAGTCGGCCCGCAGCGCGCCCGCTGCCTGGGCTCTGCGGACCAGGGTCAGGAGGTCCCGCTCGGCCCGTTCTCGGGCCTGCGCGTGTTCCACCGTGCTGTCCGGGAAGGCCGCGACGAACGCGGCCGGGAACCCTTGTTCCTCCCGCTGAAGCTCGCAGGCCGTCTCGACCAGCCGCTGGAAGCCCCGCCAGGGGTCGGGGTCGGCCAGTGCCTCGGTGAGCGCTCGGGCGCAGGTCTCGATCTGCTGCGCGAACGCGGCCCGCACCAGGGCATCCCGGTTCGGAAAACGCCGGTACAGCGTCGCTACGCCGACCCCGGCCCGTCGGGCCACGGTCGCCATGGGCGCGTCGATCCCGTGCTCGGCGAAGACCGCACGGGCGGAGACGAGGATGCGCTCCTGGTTGCGTCGGGCGTCGGCCCGCAGCCTGGCCGGCCCGCGATCCGAGAGGATTCCTCCACCACTGTTTCTCACCTCCGGTCCAACGGACGATGTCGTCCGGTTAAGAGCCTACGCTCGGGGCCAGATCCCCCGCACGGCCACTGGTGGCGAAGGTGAGAACGATGGACGACCGCACGATGAGGGCAGTTCTTTTCGACCGCTTCGGCGGCCCCGAGGTGCTGTACGTGGGCCGGGTACCGCGCCCCGAACCGGCGCCCGGCGAGGTACTCGTGCGGGTGCGGGCGTTCAGCGTCAACGGCAGCGAAGTGGCGGCCCGTTCCGGCCGGCTTCGTCTCTTCACCGGACGGAAGTTCCCGCAGCGCGTCGGGTTGGACTTCACCGGCGAGGTTGCCGCACTCGGCGCCGGCGTGACGGACTTCGCGGTCGGCGACTGCGTGTGGGGCATCGTGGGCCGTACCGGATTCGGCAGCGCCGCCGAGTACGTGACAGTCCGGGCCGAGCGGCTCGGCCGGGTCCCGGACGGACTGGATCTGGTGGCAGCCGCCGCACTGCCGGTGGCAACCACGGCCATCACGGCGCTGCGCGACAAGGCCAGGCTGCGCCCCGGCGAACGACTGCTCGTACGGGGCGCTGCAGGCGGCGTCGGCAACGCCGCCGTCCAGCTCGGACAGGCATATGGTGCCGAGGTCACGGCCCTGGCCCGCGCCGCCAACCTTGACTTCGTCCGCACGCTCGGCGCCCACCACGCCATCGACCACCGGACCGTCCCGCCGAGGGAACTGGGCCTGTTCGACGTGGTCCTCGACACCGCGGGCACCGACCTGCGGGCCTTCCGGCGCCTGCTGACACCCGGCGGACGCATGGTCACCATCGCCTTCGACCCGGCACGGCCCACCGCCTCACTCGGCTACATCGCCGCCAGCGCCGTACACGGAGGCGGCCGGGTGCGCTTCTTCAGCGGCAACCCCACGCAGGCACTCTTCGACGACCTCGCCCGCCAGGTGGCGGAGGGCGGACTGCGCCCTGCGGTGGACAGGTGCTTCTCGTTGGAGGAGACAGCGGCGGCACACCGGGCGCTGGAGGCGGGCGGGGTGCGGGGCAAGTACGTGGTCAGGGTCGACTAAGGTCTGTTGCACTGTGCTGGTCACAGCCACTGGTTTATGACGGCGACCAGCACGGTCGCTACGTAGCGAACAGCAAGTTTGTCGTATCTCGTGGCTACGGCC
>NZ_JAYWVC010000134.1:0-22583 GCF_036281785.1 Streptomyces chiangmaiensis
GCAAACCCTTCCGGCCACAGCACCAGCGGCCGTTCCGACGGCCGCGCGGCGACCCACGCGTGGGGCATGAGACGGGGCCCGCCTCCGACGGAGGCGGGCCCCGGTGCGTCTCCTACAGACACTGCCGGGTCAGTCGATCGACGGCTTCTCGCGGCGGTCCGTGCTCGTGCTGTTGTTGCCGGCGGATCCCGAGCCACCGCTTCCGCCCGAACCCCCGCCCAACGGGCCGAAGTTGCCGATGGCGCCGGACAGGCCCTTCAGGGCGTCGCCGATCTCGCTGGGGACGATCCAGAGCTTGTTGGCGTCGCCCTCCGCGATCTTCGGCAGCATCTGCAGGTACTGGTACGAGAGCAGCTTCTGGTCGGGGTCGCCGGCGTGGATGGACTCGAAGACCGTACGGATCGCCTGGGCTTCGCCCTCGGCGCGCAGGGCGGCCGCCTTGGCCTCACCCTCGGCGCGCAGGATCTGGGACTGCTTCTCACCCTCGGCGGTGAGGATGGCGGCCTGGCGCGTACCTTCGGCGGTGAGGATCGCCGCGCGCTTGTCACGGTCGGCGCGCATCTGCTTCTCCATCGAGTCCTGGATGGAGGTCGGGGGCTCGATGGCCTTGAGTTCGACGCGGTTGACGCGGATGCCCCACTTGCCCGTGGCCTCGTCCAGGACACCGCGCAGGGCCGCATTGATCTCCTCGCGGGAGGTCAGGGTGCGCTCCAGGTCCATGCCACCGATGATGTTGCGGAGCGTGGTGACGGTGAGCTGCTCGATGGCCTGGATGTAGCTGGCGACCTCGTAGGTGGCGGCGCGGGCGTCGGTCACCTGGTAGTAGATGACGGTGTCGATGTTGACGACCAGGTTGTCCTGGGTGATCACCGGCTGCGGGGGGAAAGGCACGACCTGTTCGCGCAGGTCGATGCGGTTGCGGATGGAGTCGATGAACGGGACCACGATGTTGAGGCCCGCGTTCAGCGTCCGCGTGTAGCGGCCGAAGCGTTCGACGATCGCCGCGCTCGCCTGTGGGATGACCTGGATCGTCTTGATCAGGGCGATGAAGACCAGCACCACCAGAATGATCAGGACGATGATGATCGGTTCCATCGTGATTCCCCGTACCCCTTCTCCGCCATGACGCCCCGTCTTCTCCGCCTCGGCGCCGTGTGGAAGATCTTATGGTTGTTGAAGATCTTGCTGGTCGAGTCTGACAGACCCTCGCCTGCCTCGTGGGTCGTTCGGTTCAGTTGAGTCCCCCGAGGTCACATCACGATCGCCGTGGCGCCCTCGATGTCCACGACGTCCACTTCCTGGCCCACTTCATAGGTGAGTTCGGAGTCGAGGGCGCGGGCGGACCAGACCTCGCCGGCAAGCTTGATCCTGCCGCCCGAGCCGTCGACCCGCTCCAGGACGACAGCCTGCCTGCCCTTCAACGCCTCGATGCCGGTGGCGAGTTGGGGTCGCTGAGAGCGGTGCCTCGCGGCAATGGGCCGGACCACGGCGATGAGGGCGACCGAGACGATGGCGAAGACCACGACCTGCACCACGGCGTCGCCACCGAGACCACCGACCACGGCGGCCGCGACAGCTCCCACCGCGAGCATTCCGAACTCCGGCATCGCGGTGATCACGAGCCCGATGCCGAGCCCCGCCGCGCCGATCAGCCACCACACCCACGCGTCGATGTTCACATGGTCATGGTAGGCCGGGGGGCCGGTCACGGACAGGGCACAGAAGGGGCGGGGCCGGGCTCCGTGCGGGGTTTCGGAGGGTCAGGAAAGGGGCAGTCCCTGGGCCGTCCAGCGGTCGCCGACCTCCTCGACGACGAGCGGGAGGCCGAAGCACAGGGAGAGGTTGCGCGAGGTCAGCTCGAGCTCCAGCGGGCCCGCGGCGAGCACCTTGCCCTGACGGATCATCAGGACGTGGGTGAAGCCGGGGGCGATCTCCTCGACGTGGTGCGTGACCATGATCATGGAGGGCGCGATCGGGTCCCGGGCGAGGCGCCCGAGCCGGCGTACGAGGTCCTCACGGCCGCCGAGGTCGAGACCGGCGGCGGGTTCGTCGAGGAGCAGCAGCTCGGGGTCGGTCATCAGGGCACGGGCGATGAGGGTGCGCTTGCGCTCGCCCTCGGACAGGGTGCCGAACTTCCGGTCCTGGTATTCGCTCATGCCGAGGCGGTCGAGGAAGGCCTGTGCGCGCTGCTCGTCGACCTCGTCGTACTCCTCCTGCCAGCCGGCGGTCATGCCGTAGGCGGCGGTGAGCACGGTCTGCAGGACGGTCTGGCGCTTGGGGAGCTTCTCCGTCATGGCGACGCCGGCGACGCCGATGCGCGGGCGCAGCTCGAAGACGTCGGTGCCGGGCTTGCCGAGGGTCTCGCCGAGGATGGTTGCGGTGCCCATGCTGGGGAAGAGGTAGCTGGAAGCGACGTTCAGGAGGGTCGTCTTGCCGGCGCCGTTCGGGCCGAGGATCACCCAGCGCTCGCCCTCTTTGACCGACCAGGAGACCTGGTCCACCAGAGCGCGGCCCTCGCGGACCACGGATACGTCCTCCAGCTCCAGAACATCGCTCATGAGCGCGTTGTCTCCCCTTGCAGTGTGGCCAGTGTCGGCTCTCGCGTACGCCTGTGGGCGCGGTCCGCCACGCCTGTGGGCGCAGCCCCCCAAGAAATCTACGCCACCTGCCGCCCGGACCATTCCATAGGTCGGGTCCTTAGGGTGGGGGCATGCTCTCGGAACCACGCTCAGGACGACTGGCCGCATGGGGAAATGCCCTATTGGCCGGACTTGTGTCACCGGACGACGCCGCCGCGGCCATCGTCGGGGAGGACGCCTCGCACCGGGTCGAGGGGCTGCCGGGCGAGTCGGCGCGCGTCGGCCTCACGATCGCACTGGGGCGGCTGCGGTCGCTCGGGGCGTCCGGGCTGCGGGTCGCGCTGCCCGCGCCGGGACACCCGCTGGGCCTGAGCGGTCCGCCGGAGTTCAACGCCCGGGCGATGGAGGCCGAGGAGGCGGTGCTCTGCCACGGCGCCGCTTTCGGTCTGGTGCCGGAGATCCACGAGGCGGGACCGGACGGCGACGTCCACGTCGACGTCCTCTGGCACTGTCTGCCGATACGGGAGGCACCGCCCGCCGATGTGCCGTCGCTCGGGGAGGCCGAGCGGGAGCTGGCGGAGGCGCTGCGCGAGGCGACGGAGGTGCTGTCCCGGCTGGACGTGGCCGGGTCCGGGCCGGTGGCGGAGGCGGCGATCGACGCGTACCGGGCGCGGGCCGAGCGCGGCCGGAAGGTCCTGGCTCCGGGCTATCCGCCGCGGGCGGTGCGGGTGCTGGAGCTCGCCCAGCGGGTCGGGCTGCTGATCTCGGTGGCGTACGAGAACGGGCACGGGGGCGCGGTGAGCGCCTCCGAGATGGCGGCCCGCTCCCAGGCCCTTCGTCCGGTGGAGCGGACGGCCCGGCGGGCACAGGTCGCCGCGTACAACTCCGTCGTGGAGCAGCGCGAGATTCGGTGACCCGGGTTTCCTGAGTCGGTGATCGGGACTTCCCCGTGCCCGGCGTTCGGGTCACCGCCTCCAGAGCCGCGACCGTGCGGACCACGCGCACCGTCCCCGCACACCGGACGGGCCGACTGCCCCGGGCCGGTCATCGGGCCCGCGGCAGGAGGCGGATACGCCACCGGCCTCCCAGGCATCCCTGGGAGGCCGGGGCCGAGGGGACCCGGGAGTGGTCAGTGGTTGATGCCCAGGTTGCCGAAGGCCGGGTTCAGGACGCCGATCACATTCACGCTGTTGCCGACCGCGTTCACGGGGATGTGGACCGGGGCCTGGATGACGTTGCCCGAGACGACGCCCGGGGAGCCCTTGGCCTTGCCTTCGGCGTGCGCCCCCTCCGTGGCGGAGGCCAGACCGGCACTGGCGGCGACCAGGCCACCGGCCACCATCGTGACGGCAACGGCCTTCTTCAGGTTCTTCACTGTCTGAGCCCTCTCCTTACGCTCACTGCGGCAGACGCCGCAGCACGCCTTGGAGAACGCCGGAGATCCACCGAGGATGCGCCATGGGAGGGACGTACACCCGACGGTATGAAGATCCGGTCAGCCGTTTACTCCATGGCGCACCGCCCAGAGCGCGGCCTGGGTGCGGTCCGCGAGGTCGAGCTTCATCAGGATGTTCGAGACGTGGGTCTTCACCGTCTTCTCCGACAGCACCAGCGCGCGGGCGATCTCCCGGTTCGACCGGCCGTCCGCGATCAGCCCCAGCACCTCGCGCTCCCGGTCGGTCAGCGACCCTGTCCTCCCCTGGCCGGCGTGGGTCTCCTCCTGGGACAGGAGCGCGCCCGCGACCTCCGGTTGCAGAAGGATGTGGCCCGCGTGCACCGACCGGATGGCTCCGGCGAGCGCGTCGGGGTCGACGTCCTTATAGACGTACCCGGCGGCGCCCGCGCGCAGGGCGGGGACCACCGTGCGTTGCTCGGTGAAGCTGGTGACGATGAGCACGCGCGCGGGGTTTTCGAGCTCGCGGAGCCTGCGCAGCGCGTCGATGCCGTCCACACCCGGCATCTTGATGTCCATGAGGACGACGTCGGGCTTCAGCTCCTCGGCACGGGCCACTCCCTCCGCGCCGTCGGACGCCTCTCCGACGACCTCGATGTCGTCCTGAACCTCGAGGAAGGTGCGCAGCCCCCGGCGGACCACCTGGTGGTCGTCGACGAGCAGCACCTTGATTGCGTCAGCCACCAGGGACCTCCATCTCGATCGTGGTGCCCTTCCCGGGCGCCGATGCCACGGTCAGCGTGCCGCCCACCCCGCCCGCCCGGTCACGCATGGAGACCAGTCCGAGGTGGCGGCCCGCACGGCGTATCGCGGTGGGCTCGAAGCCGTCGCCGTCGTCCGTGACCCGCAGGACGGCGCCGGGACCACGCTTCTCCAGGGTCACATCGACCTGCTGTGCACCGGAGTGCCGCAGGGCGTTGTGCAGGGCCTCCTGGGCGACGCGCAGCATCGCCTCCTCCTGGGCGGCCGGCAGGGCACGGACACCACGACCGATGAAGGTCACGCGCGCGGTGTGGGCGCGGTCGAGGACCTGTACCTGGGTGCGCAGGGTGGCGACCAGGCCGTCCTCGTCGAGGGCGGCGGGGCGCAGCTCGACGACCGCGGCACGCAGTTCGTCGGCGGCCTCCGCGGAGAGCGCGGCCACCTGCTGCAGTTCGCCCTTGGCGCGGCCCGGGTCGCGGTCGATCAGGGCGGCCGCAGCCTGGGCGGTGAGCCGCAGCGAGAAGAGCTTCTGGCTGACCGCGTCGTGCAGCTCGTGGGCCAGCCGGGAACGCTCCTCGGCGATGGTCAGTTCCCTGCTGCGCTCATACAGACGTGCGTTGGTCAGGGCGATGGCGGCGTGCTGGGCAAGGATCGAGAGCAGTTCCTCGTCGTCCTCGGTGAAACCGCACCCACCCTCCGGCTTCGGGCACTTCTTGTTGGCCAGGAAGAGCGCACCGATGATCTCGTCGCCGGCGCGGATGGGCAGCCCCAGGAAGTCGGACATCTCGGGGTGGGCGCTCGGCCAGCCCTCGAACCGGGGGTCCTCGCGGACATCGGCGAGCCGCTCGGATTTCGCCTCGTGCAGCATCGCGGCCAGGATGCCGTGCTGGCGCGGGAGCGGGCCGATGGCCTTCCACTGCTCGTCGGTGACGCCGTCCACCACGAACTGGGCGAAGCCGCCGTGATCGTCCGGCACGCCCAGCGCCGCATACTCCGCGTCGAGCAGCTCACGGGCCGAGGCGACGATCGTCTTCAGGACGTCGCGCACCTCGAGGTGCCTGCTCATGGCCAGCAGCGCGGAGCTCACCGCGTACAGGCCCGACCGGGGTCCATGGCTCATGACCTCACCGTACCCGTGGGATGTGACCGTGCGTATCCGACCTGTGCGGGCTCCCTCTGGTCCGCTGGGCCTAGGGCGAAGGGCCCCGGATCGTTGCGGCCCGCGTCCGAGGCGGCCGGGGCGGTGCCGTTCCTACGTTGAGGTCACCGCCGATCATCGGCGGACGGGCAATGAGGGGACGATGGTCATGCCGGTTGCGATCATTACGGGCGCTTCGAAGGGGCTCGGAAGGGAGCTCGGTGCGGCGCTGGCGGAGCGCGGCTGGGACCTGGTGCTGGACGCCAGGACCGCGCCGGTTCTGTGGGGAACGGCCAAGGACCTGGCCTCGTACGGAACGCGGGTGAAGGCGCTGCCCGGGGACGTCACGGACGCCGGGCACCGGGCGGCCCTGGTGGCGGCGGCCCGGGAGCTGGGCGGGCTCGATCTGCTGGTGAGCAACGCGAGCGCACTGGGCGCGGAGCCACTGGTTCGGCTGGAGGAGCTGGCGCCGGACGGTCTGCGACGGGCGCTGGAGGTGAACGTGGTCGCCGCGCTGGGCCTCGTCCAGGAGGCGCTGCCGTTGCTGCGGGCGTCGAGCACGGGCACGGTGATCGCCGTCAGTTCGGACGCGGCAACCGAACCCTACGAGACATGGGGCGGCTACGGGGCGTCGAAGGCGGCGCTCGACCATCTGGCGGCGGTGCTCGCCGTGGAAGAGCCGGGATTGCGGGTGTGGGCGGTGGATCCCGGGGACATGGCCACCGACCTGTACGCAGCGGCCGTACCGGACGACGACGATCCGCGTCCGGCGCCGCAGTCCGTGGTGCCCGCGTTCCTCTGGCTGCTGGAGGAGCGGCCGGCCAGTGGCCGCTACGGTGCGCCCTCGCTGCTGGAGGGGCGGTGAAAACGGCGATGGGGGTGCCTTCGGCGGGACGCGTCCGAGAGTGGGGGAAGGTTCCCGAGGAGCTGTCCGCGCGGGTCCCGGCCGAGGAGCGCGGACCGGGCCTGGACCGGGATTCGGTGCGACTGCTGGTCTCGTGCGGCACCGAGGTGACGCATCACACGTTCGCGGAGCTGCCGCGGCTGCTGCGGGCCGGGGACCTGCTCGTCGTCAACACCTCACCCACGCTGGCGGCGGCGGTGGACGGGCGGCTCGGGAACACGCCGGTGGTGGTGCACTTCTCGACGCGCGGGGACGACGGGCGGTGGGCCGTGGAGCTGCGGGATCCGGACGGGCGGGGTACCTCGCGCGCGCGTAAGTCAAGCTGGGCGCGAAGCGCTCATCACAAGGGTGGCGGCGGGCGACGGGCGGGCGGGCCCGCGGGCACAGTGGTGCGGCTGCCGGGCGGCGTACGGCTCCTTCTGGAGGAGCCGCTGTCCGGGCCGAGCGACCGGCTGTGGTGGGCCACCCTCTCCGACGGCGACCCCGCTCGGCTGCTGGGCCGGCACGGGCGCCCCATCCGGTACTCCTACACGGAGCGGGACCAGCCGCTGTCCGTGTACCAGACGGTCTTCGCCCTCCCGTCGGCCGAGGGCACGGGCAGCGCGGAGATGCCGAGTGCCGCGCGGCCCTTCACCGCGCGGATGGTGGCGGAGCTGGTGAGCCGGGGCGTGCAGTTCGCCCCGATCACGCTGCACACGGGGGTGGCGTCGGTGGAGTCGCACGAACCGCCGTACCCGGAGCGCTTCGCGGTGCCGGAAGCGTCGGCACGGTTGATCAACGCCATGTGTGCGGATCGGGAAGGGCACGAAGCGCGTCCTGGTGGGGGGCGAGTGGGCGGCAGGGTGATCGCGGTCGGTACGACGTCCGTACGGGCCGTGGAGTCGGCCGTCGATGCGGACGGTGCCGTACGGGCGCGGGAGGGCTGGACCGATCTCGTGGTCACGCCCGAGCGCGGGGTGCGGGTGGTCGACGGGCTGCTGACCGGGCTGCACGAGCCGGAGGCGTCACATCTGCTGATGCTCGAGGCGATCGCCGGGCGGGCGGCCGTCGACCGTGCTTACGGGGCGGCGCTCGCCGGACGGTACCTGTGGCACGAGTTCGGTGACGCCCACCTCATCCTGCCCCGGAATTCGCATCACACTATGCATTGCTTGAGCAACCATCAGTAAAGATTCCCCGTGCCCGATGTGAGGACGCACATAGGACCCACGTCACATACGAAGGTGCATAGGACTGCGACAGGTCCCTTTTGAACGGGGAAGACGGGGCGTTCTGCCCCGTTTTGCCCTTCCTGTGCGCACTATCGGGGTTAGTACGTCGCACCGTTGCCTGGGGTTTTTGCGGCCGCTAAGAATTGCTCCCGTCGCTCGGCGCCGCCGGTCTGTACCCGCGGCGCTTGTGCTGGAACATCCAAAGTCCCACCGGCACCAGAGCGACCTCCGCGCAACTCGAAGAGGTCACTCAGTCATGCCCCAGATCACCAGTATTCGTAGCCGTGCTCGTGCGCTGACCAAGACCCAGAAGCTGTCCGCCGCCTGCTGCGCCGGCCTCGGTGTCGCCACTCTCGCGATCACCGCCACGCCGAGCGAGGCGCAGACCACGACTCACGAGGCCCCGGCCGTCGCCTCGGCTCCGGTGACCATCGGCAACCAGCCGGCCAAGGACGTCAAGGCCAGCATCACCGACCAGATGGCCTCCTCCATGCTGAAGGCCGAGGCCATCGCCGCGAAGCAGCAGGCCGCCGACCAGGCCGCCAAGAAGCTGAACGCCCAGAAGGCGCAGCAGGCGGCCCAGAAGGCGGCCCAGCAGCGCAGCACGGAGCAGGCCGCGAGCCGCTCCGCGGAGCGCGCCCCGGTCCGGCAGGCCGCCCCCAAGTCCTACGCCAACAACCTCGACGGCTGGATCCGCCAGTCGCTCGACATCATGGCGGACAAGGGCATCCCGGGCTCGTACAACGGCGTGTACCGCAACATCATTCGGGAGTCCTCGGGCAACCCGATGGCCATCAACAACTGGGACATCAACGCCCGCAACGGCATTCCCTCCAAGGGTCTGCTCCAGGTGATCGACCCGACCTTCCGTGCATACCACGTGCCCGGCACGTCGTGGAACATCTACGACCCGGTCGCGAACATCACCGCCGCCTGCAACTACGCGGCGCACCGCTACGGTTCGATGGACAACGTCAACAGCGCATACTGAGGCCTGCGCGGACCTCTTCCCGCTGAGCAGAAGAAAGGGCGGCACCCCCTGACGGGTGCCGCCCTTCCACGTGCTCCGGGAGCGACTACTTCCGCATGACCTCGGGCTCGTGGCGGCGCAGGAAGCGGGCCACGAGGAAGCCGCAGATCACACCGATGGCGATCAGGGCAGCCATGTCCAGGGTCCAGGCCCCTGCGGTGTGATCCCACAGCGGGTCCGTGTTGGACGGGTCGTTCGTGTTCGGTGCGATGTTGTTGAAGTCCAGCGTCGCACCGGCGGCACCCACCGCCCAGCGGGACGGCATCAGATACGAGACCTCGTTGACGCCGACCGCCCCGTTCAGGGTGAAGAGACAGCCGGTGAAGACGACCTGGATGATGGCGAACATGACCAGCAGCGGCATGGTCTTCTCGGCTGTCTTCACCAGCGCGGAGATGACCAGCCCGAACATCATCGACGTGAAGCCCAGCGCCATGACCGGCAGACACAGCTCGAACAGTGTGGAGCCGCCCAGGACGACGCCTTCCTGGGGGATCTCGCGGCTGGAGAAACCGATCAGGCCGACCATGAGGCCCTGCAGCACGGTGATGGCGCCGAGGACGAACACCTTCGACATGAGGTACGCGGAGCGGGACAGACCGGTGGCGCGCTCCCGCTCGTAGATGACCCGCTCCTTGATCAGCTCACGGACGGAGTTGGCGGCGCCCGCGAAGCACGCGCCGACCGCGAGGATCAGCAGGACCGTGGTGGCCGTGCCGTTCGGGACGGGCACTCCGGTCTTGGGGTTGACCGGGTTGACCAGCAGGCCCTTGTCCGAGTCGATGAGCAGGCTGACCGCGCCGAGCACCGCAGGCAGGATCACCGTCAGTGCCAGGAAGCCCTTGTCGGAGGCGATGACCGCGACGTACCGCCGGATCAGGGTGCCGAGCTGGGAGAACCAGCCCTGCGGCTCGGGCGGCTTGATCGCCTGCGGCGGCGGCATGTGGACCGACTGCGGGGCCACGGCGTCGATGTCCGCGGCGTACATCTGGTAGTGCTGCGAGCCCTTCCAGCGGCCCGCCCAGTCGTAGTCGCGGTAGTTCTCGAAAGCGGAGAACACATCGGCCCAGGTCTCGTAGCCGAAGAAGTTCAGTGCCTCCTCCGGCGGGCCGAAGTAGGCGACGGAGCCGCCGGGCGCCATCACGAGGAGCTTGTCGCACAGCGCCAGCTCGGCCACCGAGTGGGTGACGACGAGGACCGTACGGCCGTCGTCGGCCAGACCGCGCAGCAGCTGCATGACGTCGCGGTCCATACCGGGGTCGAGACCGGAGGTCGGCTCGTCCAAAAAGATCAGCGACGGCTTGGTGAGCAGTTCCAGGGCCACCGAGACGCGCTTGCGCTGGCCACCGGAGAGGGAGGTGACCTTCTTCTCCTTGTGGATGTCCAGCTTCAGCTCGCGCAGCACCTCGTCGATCCGCGCCTCGCGCTCGGCGGCCGTGGTGTCGGCGGGGAAGCGCAGCTTGGCCGCGTACGTGAGGGCCTTCTTGACCGACAGCTCCTTGTGCAGGATGTCGTCCTGCGGAACCAGACCGATGCGCTGGCGCAGCTCGGCGAACTGCTTGTACAGGTTCCGGTTGTCGTAGAGGACGTCGCCCTCGTTGGCGGGGCGGTAGCCGGTGAGGGCCTTCAGCAGCGTCGACTTGCCGGAGCCGGACGGTCCGATCACCGCGATCAGCGACTTCTCCGGGACGCCGAAGGAGACGTCCTTGAGAATCTGCTTGCCGCCGTCGACCGTGACGGTCAGGTGGCGGGCGGAGAAGGAGATCTCACCGGTGTCGACGAACTCCTCGAGGCGGTCGCCGACCAGACGGAACGTCGAGTGCCCGACACCGACGATGTCGTTCGGGCCGAGCAGCGCCGAGCTGCCCTTGCCGATCGGCATACCGTTGACGAACGTGCCGTTGTGCGAACCCAGGTCGCGGATCTCGAAACGGCCGTCGGGCGTGGCGTGGAACTCGGCGTGGTGGCGGGAGACCTGGAGGTCGGAGACGACCAGATCGTTCTCCAGCGCACGGCCGATACGCATCACTCGGCCCAGGGCGAGCTGGTGGAACGTGGTCGGGCTGCGATCGCCGTAGACCGGTGGCGCCCCCGCGCCACCACCGGGCCCCTGCTGCTGCGGGATCTGCCCGCCGGCCTGCTGCGGCGTCTGCTGTGCCCGGCCGGCGTCGACGCCCGGGGCCGCGTGCGGCTGTTGGCGGGGCTGGGCCTGCGGGGTGGCGACGGCGGCCGCCGCACCGGACAGGTTCAGGCGCGGTCCGTCGGTCGCGTTGCCCAGATACAGGGACGAGCCCGGACCGATCTCCTGCTGGTGCACCCGCTGGCCCTGCACGAACGTGCCGTTGGTGCTGCCGTGGTCCTCGATGACCCAACTGCGCCCGTTCCAGCCGATCGTGGCGTGGCGCCAGGAAACCCTGGCGTCCTCGAACACGATGTCCCCCTGCGGATCGCGTCCGAGGGTGTATCGCCTGGACGCATCCAGCGTCCAGGTGCGTCCGTTCCATTCGAGTACGAGTTCAGGCACTCCATGCCCCACTGAGTTGTCCCCCGGGTTACCCCCAACACAGGGAGTCTAGGGATGTCGAACATCGTGGGGAACTATTTCAGGCTCAGCCCTCCGACCGAAAGTCAGACCGTGTGACGAGCGCCGTACGCCCCTGGGAACGCGTCCCGTTGACGACGGTGAAGCCGGACCGGAGAGTGGTAATCCCCCGTGAGGGGGTATCCGCGGTGGAAGGCCGCGGCGCGGACCGGGGGGCCTGCATGAGCATCGAGACCGCGAAAGACGGCAGGAGGCTGCCGTGGACGGATGTGCTGCTGTCCGCGATCGCCTCCGTGAGCTGGGCGTTGATCGGGATGGCGGGGACCGCGGCGCTCGGTCTGCATCTGCTCCGGGCGGATGCGGCGGGCGCACTCGGCCCGATGACCGCGGCCGTGGTGGCACTGGGGGCGAACGGAACGGTCAAGCCGTCCGGGGATGTGTCGGCGTTCGGCCTGAGGGGGGCGGAAGCGACGACCGCCATGGACATCGCGCCACTGGGTGTGGGGCTGGTGGGCGCGCTCCTGCTGTGCTGGTTCTTCCTGCGCTTCTTGCGTGCGGCGGGAGTTATGGTCTCACCGGCCGAACTCCTGGCCCGGGCGGGCGCGGTGGTCGTGCTGTTCGTAGCGATGCTGGGCGGTCTCTCCTGGGCCGGCCACGACGTCATCACCATCGACGGAGACTCACTGGGGCTGGGCGAACTGCCCGGCGCGGGCGGCAGCGGGAGCGTCGGCATCCCCGGGCTCGGGAACATCGGGGGCCTGCTGCCGAGCCGGATCGGCGACCTCATCGAGGCGAAGGCCGCGGTCGGCTTCACCGTCGACACGTTACCCACGCTGCTGGGAGGCGCCGCCTGGGCCGCCGGGGTCCTCGTGATCGCACTGCTCGCCTCCCGGCACACACCGCTGCCACGCGGCTGGGAAGCGGTGCACCGCGTGATGCGTCCGGCCTCGTCCGCACTGGTGACCGTGGTGCTGGTCGCGGTGGTCGCCGGTCTCGCGGCGGCAGCCTACGCGGCGGTCGGCGACGACCATCCGGCGCGGATCGCGGGGGCGGCGCTGTTGGGTGCGCCCAACGGGGTGTGGCTGGGTGTCCCGATCGGCCTGTTCGTACCGTGGGACGGACAGGCCACGGGCGAGCTGGCGAAACTGCTGCCCGACCCGCTGGACCGGCTGCTGAGCGTGCGGACGGACCAGCCCGTCACCCTGGGGCGCCTGTCCGAACTGGACGGCAGGGTGTGGCTGCTCGCGGTCGCCGCGGCGCTCATGATGCTCTTCGCGGGCGTGCTGACCGCAGTACGTACGCCGCTCGTACGATCCCGGGATGCCGCGGCCGTACCGGGCCGGGCTCCTTCCGCCGCAAGCGGCCGGGGTCCCCTCGGCTTCGCAGGGCACTGCGCCCTGCGGCTCGGCATCGTGACGGCACTGGCACTGCCGCTGCTGGCCTGGCTGACGGATGTGTCCGTGGACGCCTCGCTGTCGGTGTTCGGATTCGATGCGTTCGGCGCCGGCATCGAGTTGCACGGGCATGTCGGCATGGCCGTGCTGCTGGGTGCGGTATGGGGCGCGGGAGCCGGGGCGGCGGGGGCGCTGCTCGCGTACGCGGCTGGGGCGGCGGGGAGTCGAGCGGCGCCCTTGGCACGCGCTGCCTCAGGGTGGGCGGCGACCACGCCGGCGTCGTACCCGACGATGCCGCACGGCGCGGGCCCCTATGTGCAGAGCAGGCCGCATCGCCCGCCCAACCCCGACACGAATCCCTATCTACGGCTGCCGGAAGAGCTGCGCGAACCGGAGGACGCACGGCCCCCTGGGACACCCCCCGACGCGAGCGCGCCACGGTCCGCTCCCGGGGATGTGTACGGAGCACCCACGGTGGCCCAGCCGATCGAGCCGCCGTCCCGGTTCTCACCGCGGCGGAACGGGCGGACGCCGTCGTCCCGGGACGAGGGCCCGCCCCCGCCGCCCCCGCCTCCGGGGCCGAGCGGACGCGGCTGACCCGACCGGGTCACGGGCCGCGGCACACCCGCGCCCGACGCCCGCGTCACCGGTGCGGACCTGCTCTGCTCCCTTCCCCGCCGCTCAAGACGTACGTCATCTGCCCGCCACGCACTGTTCCCCGTCCGCTGGTCGGGCCGGGAACGCATGGGCACTGAGTGCCGGATACGGTGGGAAGCACCATGAGCGCATCGCAGACCTCCGACGCCCCCACGCTCCTTGTCAAGATCTTCGGCAAGGACCGGCCCGGTCTGACCGCGGGCCTGTTCGACACCCTCGCCGCCTACAGCGTCGACGTCGTCGACATCGAGCAGGTGGTCACCCGGGGCCGGATGGTGCTGTGCGCGCTCGTGACCGTGCCCCCGTCCGGGCTCGAGGGTGATCTGCGGGCCACCGTCCACAGCTGGGCGGAGTCCGTGAAGATGCAGGCGGAGATCATCTCCGGCATCGGCGACAACCGGCCGCGGGGCCTCGGACGCTCCCTGGTCACCGTGCTCGGCCACCCGCTGACCGCCCGGTCGACGGCCGCCATCGCCGCTCGCATCGCCGCGACCGGCGGCAACATCGACCGCATCTTCCGCCTCGCCAAGTACCCTGTGACAGCCGTCGAGTTCGCGGTGTCCGGCGTCGAGACCGAGCCACTGCGCACCGCGCTCGTGACCGACGCCGCGGCACTCGGCGTCGACGTGGCCGTCGTGGCGGCGGGTCTGCACCGCCGCGCGCAGCGTCTGGTCGTCATGGACGTGGACTCGACGCTCATCCAGGACGAGGTCATCGAACTGTTCGCGGCGCACGCCGGCTGTGAGGCGGAGGTCGCCGAGGTGACGGCGGCCGCCATGCGCGGTGAGCTGGACTTCGAACAGTCACTGCACGCGCGCGTGGCGCTCCTCAAGGGACTGGACGCGTCGGTGGTGGACAAGGTGCGTGCCGAGGTCCGGCTGACCCCGGGCGCGCGCACCCTGATCCGGACGCTGAAGCGGCTCGGCTTCCAGGTGGGTGTCGTCTCGGGCGGGTTCACCCAGGTCACGGACGATCTGAAGGAGCGGCTGGGGCTCGACTTCGCGCAGGCCAACACGCTGGAGATCGTCGACGGGAAACTGACCGGCAAGGTCGTCGGGGACATCGTGGACCGGGCGGGCAAGGCGCGGCTGCTGCGCCGGTTCGCCGCCGAGGCGGGTGTGCCGCTGGCGCAGACCGTGGCGATCGGTGACGGGGCCAACGATCTCGACATGCTGAACGCGGCCGGTCTGGGCGTCGCCTTCAACGCCAAGCCCGTTGTCCGCGAGGCCGCGCACACCGCGGTGAACTTCCCCTTCCTGGACACCGTCCTCTATCTGCTGGGCGTCACCCGGGAAGAGGTGGAGGCGGCGGACACACAGGACGCCCCCCACTGAGTCCGGGCCGGACCGGCATGTGCACATACGTGGCGGTGGCCCCGGCGCCCGGACGGGTGCCGGGGCCACCATCACGTTCCGTAGGGTTACTCGCTCGGCGCCCAGTAGTCGATCAGCGTGGCCGTGCCCGGCTCCAGCGACTTCCACTCGGCGTCGAAGCCGAGAACCGCGAAGGCGGCCGCAGGGAAACCGCGCCGGCTCATCCGCTCGCGGGCCTCGTCGTCGGCCGCTTCGGCGAGCACCTCGGCGAGGCCCTGGATGCCCGGATTGTGGCCGATCAGGATCACGTTCCGGACGTCGTCGGGTGTTTCGTTGAGCAGGGCGATCAGCTCGCCGGGCGAGGCCTCGTAGAGCCGCTCCTCATAGACGGTTTTCGGCCGGTGCGGAAGCTCCGGGACCGCGAGCTTCCAGGTCTCGCGCGTGCGCGTCGCGGTGGAGCAGAGGGCCAGATCGAAGTGGATGCCGGTGTCGGCCAGCTTGCGTCCGGCGACGGGCGCGTCCTTGCGGCCCCGGTCAGCGAGCGGACGCTCGCGGTCGGGCACCTGCGGCCAGTCGGCCTTCGCATGCCGAAGGAGGACAATCCTGCGGGGTTCTGCGGAGCTCATGGGTCCCAGCTTCGCATGAAACACGCCAGGGAGCGCAGGGAGTTGGCGGCGCCGGGCGCGCGCCCGCGCCCGGGTGGCTCATCCGTTCGCCCGACCGCGCTCACCTGGCAGGACGACGCGGTCACCGGTGGACGGGCGGTGTCGGCGCATCTCCGTCGGGCGACGTCAGGACGCGTGGTGCGTCACGCTCTGCTGGACGCGCTCGAGGAGGTGGCTGAGAGCGGGGTCGCCGCCGCTCGCGTCCGCCGGGTCGAGTATCAGCGCCAGCAGAACGATGAAGGCCAGCGTGGGCAGGGCGAGGGCCCACCAGGGCAGCCGGATGTCGACGCCGCCCGTGGTCGCCGGGCCGGGCCGGGTGTGCGTAGGGGCCGACATGTCTGCCTCCGTGGGTCTTCGGGTCCCGTGGTCCGCCCCTCGCGGCCACACTTCGAAGGTAGGGACTCGGCGGCCCTCAACCCATCCGGTGATCCACCCACTTGACCCTGACACTGCCCCCCTAGGGGATGGTGGGGACAGCCCCACCACCGGCGCGGGACGCGGACCCCCGTGCCGGCGTTCGCGAGAGGGCGGCGGCCCGTCCGGGGCGCGGCCTGGCACACGGGCGTCCCGCGCCTTTCGCCACGGTGAGATGCACGGCGGACACGGAGGCGAGGCTCAGGGGCCCTCGGTGCCTTCCGTCATGACGGCACGCGGGAGCCCTCGGCGCCGTCGGTCAGGGCGATGCGATCGTCGCGATGACGGCGATGATCACGAAGATGGCGAAGAACGTGCCGAAGACGAGCAGCATCTTCCGCTGGCCGTTCTGGGGGTTCGGGTCGAGCACGGGCATGCCGTCAGTCTCCCACTTCTTCGCCGCCCGGGCTCCGGCGGGGTCGGTGCTGCACGGCGGTCCGGCCGTCCTGCCGTGCGGCTGTCTCGTCCTCCACCGTGCGGTCACGGCCCGCCAGGACCCCCACCACGACCTGCGGCACCATCAGCCCGGCCATGAGCGCGAGCGGCAGGCCCCATCCGCCGCTGCTCTGGTAGAGGACTCCCACCAGCAGCGGCCCCGGGATCGACAGCAGATATCCGGTGCTCTGCGCGAACGCCGACAGCTTGGCCACCCCCGCGCTCGTGCGTGCCCGCATCCCCACCATGGTCAGCGCGAGCGGGAAGGCGCAGTTGGAGACGCCCAGCAGCAGTGCCCATGCCCAGGCGCCGCCCGCCGGGGCCCAGTACAGGCCCGCATACCCGGCGAAACCGCACACGCCGAGGGCGATCACGATCGGGCCCTGGTGCGGCAGCCGGGATGCCAGCCGCGGAATGACGAAGGCCAGGGGCACACCCATCACCATCGTGACGGCGAGGAGCACGCCGGCCGTGCCGGCGGCCACCCCGGCGTCACGAAAGATCTGCGCCATCCAGCCCATCGTGATGTAGGCGGCGGTGGCCTGGAGCCCGAAGAAGACGGCCAGTGCCCAGGCGGTACGACTGCGGGTGATCCGCAACCCATCATCGGGCTCGCCCCCATCGAAACCGGCGGCGGAAGCGCCGTCCGCGGGACCGGCGCCCGCGGCGCGCACGAAGGGAATCCACGGCAGTACGGCCGCCGCCGACAGTGCCCCCCAGATCGCGAGCCCCGATTGCCACCTGCCGCCCAGCGCGTCGGTCAGGGGCACGGTGACCGCAGCCGCGGCGGCGGTGCCGAGGGCGAGCGCCATCGAGTACAGGCCGGTCATGGCGCCCACCCGGTCAGGGAACCAGCGCTTGACGATCACGGGCATCAGGACGTTGCTGACCGCGATCCCCATCAGGGCGAGCGCACTGGCGGCCAGGAAACCGCCGGTGCTGCCGACGTAGGGGCGCAGCAGCAGGCCCGCGCTGATCGCGGCCATGCCGGCACAGACCACGGCACCCGGTCCGAAGCGGCGGGCGAGCCACGGCGCCATGACACCGAAGACGGCGAAGCAGAGTGGGGGCACGGAGGTGAGCAGACCCGCGACGCTGCCGCTCATGCCGAGCTCGTCACGCACCTCCTCCAGAAGGGCGCCGAGGCTGGTGATGGCGGGGCGCAGGTTGAGTGCGGTGAGGACGATACCGAGGACCAGGAGACGCATCGTCCACACCCGCGGGGCGGACGCCGCGCCCCCACTCGCCGACCCGGTGGTCCTCGTCGTCGCGCCGGCCGGGCTGCGCATCGGTACGGACGTCGTTCCGGTCTGCTCCTCAGCCATGAAGAACATCATAGAATCATGGGATGATTGGCTGTCCACTCCGGCTGCGTTACGCTCCGGACCTCCGGCCCCGTCATCAGGCCCACACGAAGGACCGTCATGCCGCTGAGCCACCCCCGCCGGTCCGCACTGGCCGAGCAGGTCATCGCCGAGTTGCGCAAGCAGATCACCTCGGGCGAATGGCCGGTGGGCTCCCGCATCCCCACCGAGCCCGAGCTCGTCGAGCAGCTCGGGGTCGCGCGCAACACGGTGCGCGAGGCGGTCCGCGCACTCGCGCACAACGGTCTGCTGGACATCCGCCAGGGGTCGGGCACCTACGTGGTCGCGACCAGCGAGCTGGCAGGCGTGATGCACCGGCGGTTCGCCGACGCCGACCCGAACCACATCGCCGAGCTGCGCTCCATCCTGGAGTCGGGAGCCGCCCAGCTGGCCGCCGAGCGGCGCACCGAGCGCGACCTCAAGCAACTCGACGCGCTCCTTGTGCGCCGCGAGGAGGCCTGGGAGTCCGGGGACGCGGAGGCGTTCGTGACCGCCGACGCCACCTTCCACATGGCGGTGGTGGCCGCGTCCCACAACGAGGTCATGACGGCGATGTACGCGGATCTCGGCGAGGTGCTGCGGGACTGGCTGCGCGACGACGTCGGCGAGGAGCTGACGCCGGAGACCTACATGGATCACACGCGGCTGCTGAACGCCGTCCGGTCGGGTGACGCCGCCGCGGCGGCCGCGGAGGCCGCGAGCTATCCGTTCATGTGCCGTCCGGGGCGTCCGAAGCCCGCCGGCCGCTGACCGCGCCTCACCGTGCGTGGCCGACCCACGCCGAGCGCACGTTCTCCCAGCACCGTCCGCTCAGCCGTACGGTCATCGCCGGCCCGGCCTCCACCGGGGCGGTGTCGGTGTCGAGGTCCCACCAGCGGTCGCACTCGATGTGCAGACTCACGTGATCGGTGTCGGGATAGGGGTTGTGGCAGTAGGCGACGACGTCGGACCCGGTGACGCCGACACGGCACTCGGCGCCGAACGGCTGCGGGTCGGGGGTCTTTTCGCTCTTCACGCGCGCGTGAAGAGCGGGATGCACCACGCGCGCCCGCGGCATGGAGTCGTACGGCAGAACCGCTAGCAGCGCGAGGGCGAGGAAGGCCGGAGCGAAGCGGCGGGACAGGCGCACAAGGGGGACCTCCTGGGGGCCGTTCGGCTGCGGGGCGGTGCGTACTCCCAGCGTGCGTGCTGCACGGCCGGCGGGCCCGTGTCAGTTGCTCCGAACGGGCGATGCCCCACTTCCCGCGCTTGCGGGAAACGGGGCATCGACCCGGTACACCGACAGGCCCACCACGACACGCGAGCGCTTGCGCGCTCGACCGCCCGCCGCTCTTGGAGGCTCAGGCGCCGATGGCGTGCAGACCGCCGTCCACGTGGACGATCTCCCCGGTGGTCTTCGGGAACCAGTCGCTGAGCAGGGCGACGACGCCGCGGCCCGCAGGCTCGGGGTCCGTGAGGTCCCACTCCAGGGGGGCGCGGGTGTCCCAGACCGAGGCCAGCTCCGAGAAGCCCGGGATGGACTTCGCGGCCATGGAGCCGATGGGGCCGGCGGAGATGAGGTTGCAGCGGATGTTCTGCTTGCCGAGGTCGCGCGCCATGTAGCGGTTGGTGGCCTCCAGGGCGGCCTTGGCGGGGCCCATCCAGTCGTACTGCGGCCAGGCGTACTGCGCGTCGAAGGTGAGGCCGACGACCGAGCCGCCGTTCTGCATCAGCGGCAGGCAGGCCATGGTCAGCGACTTGAGGGAGAACGCCGAGACGTGCATGGCGGTGGACACGGACTCGAACGGCGTGTTCAGGAAGTTGCCGCCGAGGGCGTCCTGCGGGGCGAAGCCGATGGAGTGCACGACACCGTCCAGACCGCCCAGCTCCTCGCCGACGATGTCGGCCAGGCGCGCGAGGTGCTCGTCGTTGGTCACGTCGAGCTCGATGACCTTGGTGGGCTTCGGCAGCTTCTTGGCGATGCGCTCGGTCAGCGTGGGCCTCGGGAACGCGGTCAGGATGATCTCGGCGCCCTGCTCCTGGGCCAGCTTCGCGGTGTGGAACGCGATGGACGACTCCATCAGCACACCGGTGATCAGGACGCGCTTGCCCTCGAGAATTCCGCTCATGGTGATCAGTGACCCATTCCCAGTCCGCCGTCAACCGGGATGACGGCTCCAGTGATGTACGAGGCGTCGTCGGAGGCGAGGAATCGCGCCGTCGCGGCGATCTCCTCCGGCCGCGCGTACCGGCCGAGCGGCACCTGCGACACGATGCTCTGGCGTTGCTCGTCGGTGAGCACCTTGGTCATGTCCGTGTCGACGAAGCCGGGAGCGACGACGTTGAAGGTGATGTTGCGTGAGCCCAGCTCACGGGCGAGGGAGCGGGCGAAACCGACCAGGGCCGCCTTGGAGGCGGCGTAGTTCGCCTGCCCCGCGGAGCCGAGGAGCCCCACGACCGACGAGATCAGCACCACGCGGCCTTTCTTGGCGCGCAGCATGCCGCGGTTGGCGCGCTTGACGACGCGGAAGGTGCCGGTCAGGTTGGTCTCGATGACCGAGGTGAAGTCCTCCTCCGACATGCGCATCAGAAGCTGGTCCTTGGTGACGCCGGCATTGGCGATGAGCACCTCGACCGGGCCGTGCTCGGCCTCGATCTGCTTGTAGGCCTGCTCCACCTGCTCGGTGTCGGTGATGTCGCACTTGACCGCCAGGAAGCCCGCCGGCGGCTCACCCGAGCGGTATGTGATCGCGACCTTGTCGCCGGCGTCGGCGAACGCGCGGGCGATGGCGAGGCCGATGCCCCGGTTGCCTCCAGTGACGAGAACCGAGCGGCTCAACGGATCACCCTTTCGATAGCGGTCTGTGACCCCTGCAGGACAGGCGCCCTCGTCGAAAACCTATCTGGCCGGGCCGCGGAGCGGAGAAGCGGGCACCGACAGTGGTCCACGGGAGTCGCTGTCGGATCCCTACAGAAGGGGGTCCTGGATCCGCCCTGGACCGGTCACCGACTGCGACGGTCCGGCCCGCCCGGCGGAAAGGTGTGGTCCGCGCACCCGCTCGCGCGACATGATCGGACCGACAGGCCACAACAGCAGGGAGACCTCCGTGCCTCATTCCATCGACGAAGCCTTCACGGCACTGCCGCTGCGGGTCCTGGCCGACGCCGCGCTGGCCCGTGCGCGCTCGCTCGGGGCCGAGCACGCGGACTTCCGGTTCGAGCGGGTGCGCAGTGCCGCGTGGCGGTTGCGGGACGGCAAGCCCTCCGGGTCGTCGGACACCACCGACCTCGGCTACGCGGTACGGGTCGTGCACGGCGGGACCTGGGGCTTCGCCTCGGGTGTCGATCTGACGCCGGACGCCGCCGCCAAGGTCGCGTCCCAGGCGGTGGCGATGGCGAAGCTGTCGGCCCAGGTGATCAGGGCGGCGGGGTCCGACGTGGGCGCACCGCCCACGCCTTTCGGGCAGTGGGGGAGAGTGGAGCTGGCGGACGAACCCGTGCACGCCGAGAAGACGTGGGTGTCGTCGTACGAGATCGACCCTTTCACCGTGCCCGACGAGGAGAAGACCGGGCTGCTGACGGACTGGAGCGCGCGACTGCTGGCGGCCGACGGCGTCAACCACGTGGACGCCTCGCTTCTGACCGTTCACGAGAACAAGTTCTACGCCGACACCTCGGGGACCGTGACCACCCAGCAGCGCGTGCGGCTGCACCCTCAGCTCACCGCGGTCTCGGTCGACGAGTCGACCGGCGAGTTCGACTCCATGCGCACCCTCGCGCCGCCGGTCGGCCGCGGCTGGGAGTACCTGACGGGCACCGGCTGGGACTGGGACTCCGAGCTGGAGCGGATCCCCGAGCTGCTCGCCGAGAAAATGCGTGCGCCGAGCGTCGAAGCCGGCGTGTACGACCTGGTGGTCGACCCCTCCAACCTGTGGCTGACCATCCACGAGTCCATCGGGCACGCCACCGAGCTGGACCGGGCGCTCGGCTACGAGGCCGCCTACGCGGGCACCTCCTTCGCCACCTTCGACAAGCTGGGCAAGCTCAAGTACGGCTCCGAGCTGATGAACGTCACCGGTGACCGCACCGCCGAGCACGGCCTCGCGACGATCGGATTCGACGACGAGGGCGTCGAGGGCCAGTCCTGGGACCTGGTCAAGGACGGGACGCTGGTGGGCTACCAGCTGGACCGTCGTATCGCCAGGCTGACCGGGTTCGGGCGCTCCAACGGGTGCGCGTACGCGGACTCGCCCTCGCACGTGCCGGTGCAGCGCATGGCCAATGTGTCGCTCCAGCCGGATCCGGGCGGGCTGTCCACCGAGGATCTGATCGGTGGCGTGGACCGCGGCATCTACGTGGTCGGGGACCGTTCCTGGTCCATCGACATGCAGCGGTACAACTTCCAGTTCACCGGCCAGCGGTTCTTCAAGATCGAGAACGGGCGCATCACGGGTCAGCTGCGCGATGTCGCGTACCAGGCGACGACCACCGACTTCTGGGGCTCCATGGCGGCCGTCGGCGGTCCGCAGACGTACGTCCTCGGCGGCGCCTTCAACTGCGGCAAGGCCCAGCCCGGCCAGGTCGCGGCCGTCTCGCACGGCTGCCCTTCGGCCCTCTTCAAGAGCGTCAACATTCTGAACACCACGCAGGAGGCCGGACGATGACCGCCCGTACCGACAAGCCGCACGAGATCGTCGAGCGCGCCCTCGAGCTGTCCCGAGCGGACGGGTGTGTCGTCATCGCCGACGAGCACTCCACCGCCAATCTGCGGTGGGCGGGCAACGCGCTGACGACGAACGGGGT
>NZ_JAYWVC010000135.1:0-22507 GCF_036281785.1 Streptomyces chiangmaiensis
GTCGGCGGCGGACCCGCCCGTCGCACCGTGAGGGAGCAGGTGGCGCTGCAGGGCGAGGGCCGCGGAGCGTTCGCGCGCGTATCGGCGGGCGTTGTCCAAGGACAGCGCCGCCCAGCTGACGAGTTCCTCGGCCAGGCGCAGGTCGTCCTCCTCGAACGGCAGGGAGTCCGCCGTCCGCATGAACACCGCCATGCCGAGTACGGCGCCCCGCGCGTGGATGGGCACGACCATCAAGGAGTGCATCGCGTGTTCGCGGAACCTCAGCGCCTGTGCGGGGAGTGCCTGACCGAAACAGGAATCGGGAGAGACGTCCAGCATCGGCTCGAAGTGGGACTTCCCCGAGTGCAGGACGCGGGCGAAGGGACAGTGCTGCGCGACGAGGACCGGCTCGCCCGACGCGGCCAGGGACTCCGGGGCCCCCGGGCGGATCGAGGCGAGGCCCGCGCGGCGGAAGACGGGAGTGCGTCCGCCCTGCGGGCCGAGGCGGGTCAGGGGCTCCTCGCCGAGCGGAACGGACTCCGCCAGGTCGACGGTGGCGTAGTCCGCGAGGAGCGGCACCGCGAGGTCGGCCAGTTCCTGCCCGGTCCGCATGACGTCCAGGGTGGTTCCGATGCGTGTACTGGCCTCGCCGAGGATCACCAGACGCTCGCGCGCCCGCCGGCTGTCGGTGACGTCGAAGCTCACCACGCACACGCCCAGGGCACGGCCCTCCGCGTCGTCCAGGCGGACGAGGGAGGCCGTCAACGTACGCTCCCGGCGCCCACGCGTCGGCCGGAAGGCCCGGTACTCCACGTTGATCGCCGGGGCGCCGCTCTCCAGTGCCCGGTGCGACAGCGCCTCCAGCGTTTCGGCGTCCGCGCCGGGCGCCGCCTCCGTCAGCGTGCGCCCCAGCCGCTGCTGAGGAAGGATGCCGTCCTTGAATCCCTGGGTGTCGTTCACCCAGACACAGCGCAGGTCGGTGTCGCGAATCACGACTCCGATCGGCAAGCGGCGGTGCAGCGCCGTATGGAGCGACTCCACCGCCGATCCGTCCGCCCCCCAGGAGGAAAGCGTGGCCTTGCAGGTCGCCGACACGGCCCACCGGGCCCGGCCGTCCTGTCCGGACAGCGGCGACACGGACAGGAGCACACTGAACCTGCGGCCGTCGCGGTGACGGAGTTCCACGGAGCCGACCCAGTGGCCCTGTGACCGGCACTGCTCATGGAACGCTGATGCGTTCGCCCAGTCTTCGGCGGCCGAGAGCAGGATCTCGGCGGACCGCCCCACCACCTCCGAGCCCGGGTAGCCGACAAGCCGCTCGGCTGCCTGCGTCCACCCGACCACCGTCCCGTCCGCGTCGAGCAGGGCTATCGCTGCGCCGACCGCCTGGAAGGGCGTCTGAGCTGCGGTGGTCGCCGTTCCCGTAGCGTCGTACATTGATCATCCGTTCTGCTGCCCAGCGGTGGATCCGGGTTGCGGCGGCTTGGGTGTGTCTGCTGGCGCGCAATAGTCGACCAGTCTGTTTCCTGTGCCCAGGGTGCACCAACGGTCAGCGGTAGCGCTATGTCCTAACTGCTTGCTTTTGTTAGGGGTGGCCTCCCAATGCTGTAAGCGAGCCGCGCGTGACCATAGGAGGTCGAAGGAAGCGACTTTGGCCTGAAGTTTCGATGACCCAGTCAAGCGCCCTGCCTGGGGCTTGGAGCACACCCAGATGGCGGCGCGCTGTCAGCACATGGTCGACAGTGTGCGGACCGCGGTGGATCAGGTTGACGGGCTCATCTGGAAGCAGACAGACGAAGCCGACTGAGACCGAAACTGAGACCAAGCACGACGAAGGGGCGCACCCATACGGGCCGCCCCTTCATTCATCAGCGGTAGCGGAGGGATTTGAACCCTCGGTGACTTGCGCCACACTCGCTTTCGAGGCGAGCTCCTTCGGCCGCTCGGACACGCTACCGAGGGAGACCCTACCCCAAGGTGGGCTGTGGCCTGAAATCCGTATTCGGGGCGCCCGGACATGAGCCTCAGCGGCTCCGGAAGAAGTCTGTGAGCACGCGGGCGCAGTCGTCCGCGAGCACGCCGTCGACGACCTCGGGGCGGTGGTTGAGGCGCCGGTCGCGCACCAGATCCCACAGCGACCCGGCGGCGCCGGCCTTCTCATCGCGCGCGCCGTAGACCAGCCGGTCGACCCGGGACTGCTGCACCGCGCCCGCGCACATCGTGCAGGGCTCCAGAGTGACGACGAGCGTGCAACCGGGCAGCCGCCACTCGCCGAGCGCCATCGCGGCCCGGCGCAGCGCGAGTATCTCCGCGTGAGCCGACGGATCGCCCGTCGCCTCGCGCTCGTTGTGACCGGTCGCGAGCACCGAGCCGTCCGCGGACAGCACGACGGCACCCACCGGGACGTCACCGCCCTCGGCGGCCAGGCCGGCCTCGTCCAGGGCAAGCCGCATCGCGGCCCGCCACTGGTCGCGCACCGGATCGGGGGCCGGCGTCCCGTCCTGGGTCACTCGGTGCCCCTAGCGGACGGTCTCCAGGACCTCCGAGGCGCCCAGGGCTTCGGCGATCGCGCTCAGCGCGTCCTCGGCGTCCAGGATGCGCAGGTCCTTCTCGCCCACGCCGAGGTCGTCGAGGATCTCGCTGTCACCCACGGGGCCGTGCGGCACGGCGGGGTCCGCGGCCGCCGTGTCCTCGTCGTCGGCGTCCTCGGGCTCACCGTCCTCCGTACCGTCGAGGTCGAGGGAGTCCAGGTCGGCGACGTCGTCACCGGGCTCCCTTCCGAGCAGCTCGTCGGTGAGCAGGATCTCGCCGTACGAGCTGCGGGCCGCTGCGGCGGCGTCCGAAACGTAGATACGAGGGTCGTCCTCGCCGTCCACGCGGACGACGCCGAACCACGCGTCCTCCTGCTCGATGAGTACGAGCACCGTGTCCTCGTCGACCGAGGCTTCGCGGGCCAGGTCGGTCAGATCCGACAGGGTCTCCACATCGTCGAGCTCTGTGTCGCTCGCTTCCCACCCGTCTTCGGTGCGCGCGAGCAGTGCGGCGAAGTACACCGTGACTCTCCCACTGGTCATAGGCGTGCCGGTTGGGGTTCCCCCCGGCGGAGGTTGCGGGCGGGGAGTGCTTCTCCGAGCCCCACCCACTCGGAATCGTGGCAGAAACAAGGCGCTCAGGGGACGTCTTCGACTCCCTGTGTCTCCACGCACCAGCGCACTCATTGCCGCCACCTGCGGATCGTACGCGGCCCGGGGCTGTGTGGTCGCACGGCCACCCCCGTGGCGGCCGCGTCGCTACCAGCGGAAGGTGCGCATGCGCACGGCGTGACGCAGGCGTGCGGCCTTGGCGCGGCGGGGCTGGACGCGGTCGCGCAGCTCGCGTGCCTCGGCGAGTTCTCGCAGGAACCGGGCGCGGCGCCGCATGCGTGCAGCGTCCGTCTCCTGCGCTTCGTATTCCTCTTGGGACTCCCGGTCGGACATAGACACACCACCCCAGTTGTGTCCCTCTCACTTTCCCTCTGATGGCGGGTTCGATGTCAGGCGGAAAGGGGGACGGATCCGAGGTGAGCGGTCCGCCGGCGCCGGCGTCGCACGGGGGCGCGGCGGGGACAGGAGGCCCGGTTACTGTTAGGGACATGCGTCTCCACGTCGTCGACCACCCCCTGGTCGCCCACAAGCTCACCACGCTGCGCGACCAGCGCACCGACTCCGCGACCTTCCGTCGGCTCGCCGATGAGCTCGTCACCCTGCTCGCCTACGAGGCCACCCGGGACGTGCGCACCGAACAGGTCGACATCAAGACCCCGGTCGCCGCGACCACCGGTGTCAAGCTCGCCCGTCCGCGCCCCCTGGTCGTGCCGATCCTGCGCGCCGGCCTGGGCATGCTCGACGGCATGGTGCGGCTGCTGCCGACCGCCGAAGTGGGCTTCCTGGGCATGATCCGGAACGAGGAGACGCTCCAGGCCTCGACGTATGCGTCGCGCATGCCGGAGGATCTGTCGGGGCGCCAGGTGTACGTCCTGGACCCGATGCTCGCCACCGGCGGCACGCTCGTCGCGGCGATCCGGGAGCTGATCAAGCGAGGCGCGGACGACGTGACGGCCGTGGTGCTGCTCGCCGCCCCGGAGGGTGTCGAGGTCATGGAGCGCGAACTGGCGGGCACGCCGGTCACGGTGGTGACGGCCGCGGTCGACGAGCGGCTCAACGAGCACGGTTACATCGTGCCGGGGCTGGGCGACGCGGGGGACCGCCTCTACGGGGCGGCGGAGTAGGCGACGTTCGGGCCGGGGGCGCTTCCCGCACGGAAGCCGCCCGGTGGCCCGGTACGGCGGCCGTACGGCCGCCGGAGGTTCTTTCCGGTTCCGTGGGACCGGAACCCTCAGCAGCCCTTCTTGGTGTCGCCCGACGGTGACGCCGTCGGGCCGGTCAGGGCGGCCAGCGCCTTGTCGGCGTCCGTCTTGCTCGACAGCGACTTGAACCCGTCTCCCAGGATCAGGTCGACGGCGGCGCCGGTGCGGGCGGGGTCCGTGCGACGCTCGGCAGCCGGCAGCTGCGCGCCGAGTACGGGCAACGAGGTGTCGACGGCCGCCTTGGGGCCGAGCAGCAGCGCGACGCCCTTGATCTTCTTGTCGAACTCCTCGGTTGCGTTGCCCACGTCGCCGATGTGGAAGCCGCGCTTCTTCAGCTCGTCCGCGGTCTGCTTGGCGAGGCCGCTGCGGGGCGTGGCGTTGAGGACGTTCACGGTGATCTGGCCGGGCGCGGGCAGAGCCTTGAGAGCCGCGGGCGACGCGTTCGCCTTGGTCGCGCAGTTCGCCTTCGCGCCGGACGCCGACGCCTTGCCGCCCTGACCGGTGAAGACGTCGATGAGCTGCAGGGTCCCCCAGCCGATCACACCGATGGCGGCCACGGACGCGACCACGGCGAACACGACCCTGCCGCGGCGCCGGGGTCGGCGCATCCGCGGGTACTTGTCCCCCGTGATCCGGTACTGGCCACCCATGCCGGGGGGAGTCAGCATGCTCATGAGGCGCAGCGTAGTGCGCCGGGGCGGCAATGCCTACTAGATGATCATTCAACGCCGCGTACTCCAACCCGAAAGGGTCAAAGGGCACACGCGGACGGCCGTGCAGCGCGGAGCTGAACGAGCGTCACATGGGGTGGCGGTGCACGGGAAGAGGCGAGGACGCCGGAGAATCAGTCGAGCTCGAGCACTCTCGCATGCAGGACCTGGCGCTGCTGCAGCGCCGCGCGGACCGCGCGGTGCAGGCCGTCCTCCAGGTACAGATCGCCCTGCCACTTCACGACGTGTGCGAAGAGGTCGCCGTAGAACGTCGAGTCCTCGGCGAGTAGGGTCTCCAGGTCCAGCTGCTGCTTCGTCGTCACGAGCTGATCGAGGCGGACCGGGCGTGGCGCGACGTCCGCCCACTGCCGGGTGCTTTCCCGGCCGTGGTCGGGGTACGGCCGGCCGTTTCCGATGCGCTTGAAGATCACACGGAAAGCCTACCGGTCGAGGCGTTCCGGGCGCAGCCATGGCGACGGAGTACGGCACGGAAAAAGACACGGTAAACAGGGTCAAAACGGGAGTCGGACGAGGACGAGCCATGGCCGGAGCCTGCCTGGATGCCACCGCGCACGGGGAGCAAGGGAGCCCTTCCGCGTTCCCGGGGTCACCCGGCGCACTCCCGCGCGGTCGCGGCCGGTGGGGACCGCCGCGGGCGGCCGGACCTCGATACCGAGGACCCCCGGCGCAGTCCCACGCTTTCGGCCGCATCCGCCACGCCGTCCTCGCGGGTGTCGAGGTCGTCCGAGTATGCGCCGGTCCTGAGCCCCGCCCATCGGTCGAGGTCCTGTCGGGAGGGAGCGGCCGCCCGGCCCTGGGGCGGCCGCCGTGCGTGCTACTCGTGATCCCTTTCCGGCGGGGTGGTCGGCGGGGGTTCCTCCCCGGTGTCGGCCTCCGGTTCGGTCGTGGGTCGGGGTTTCGTGCTGCGCGCCGCCTCGGCACGCAGCAGGGCGTGCAGGACCGCGTACGGGTCGATGAGCATGTCGGTGTCCTTGCGTTGCTGACAGGTATGACGGTTCCGGAGGACGGGACCTGTCAGCAGCGCAGGACGACGGTGCGCAGCGCGTGCAGCGTGGGCGAGTACGGCGCCCACGCGAGGGCGGGGGCCGAGCCTTCGGGGCCGGACGGCCTGGCGCCGCCCGGCGGACCCGGCCGTGAGGAGGCGACGGTGCGGTGCCCCTGGGGGTTGGTCGGCGCGGGTGTCGCGGTGAGCTGGTCGTACTCCGCCCCGCACGTCTGAGCCGTGGACACCGGGAGGGAGTCGGCCGTCACCGCCCCGGTGTGCGCGCCGGCCATGAGCAGCGCGACCAGCACCACGAGCACCCGCAGCCAGGCGTACCGGCGGGCGGTGCGCGGGGCATGCGGGGTGGGGCTCACGAGAGGTCATCTGCCCGCCTGGCGAGCATCGTTCATGGTGTCGGCCCCGAAACCGCTCGCTCGGCGTACGCCGAGGGCGTCAGGTTGACACCCGTCAGACAGTACGAGGAATCCGCTCCGCGTGGCCCCGGATCCGGATCGCCGTGACGATCTCGACGACGCCGACCACGACCAGCCACCAACCGGCCACCAGGGTGAGCACGGCGATCGATGTGAACGGCGAGTCGATCAGCACGATCCCGGCGACGAAGGTCACCACGCCGAGGAAGATCTGCCAGCCGCGCGCGGGCACCGCCGGGTCGTGGGCGGCCGCCACGATCTGGGTGATCCCGCGGATCAGCCAGCCGATACCGATCCACAGCGCGAGCAGCAGGATCGACTCCATGGGGCCGCGGAAGCAGAAGAGGCCCAGCAGGATCGAGAGGGCACCACTGATGAAGGCCAGGACGCGCAGCGAGGTGGTCTTGTGCGTGCCGAAGGCGGAGGCCAGCTGGAGCACGCCGCTGATGATCAGATAGAGGCCGAAGAGCACCCCTGCGGCGAGCAGGGACGGTCCCGGCCAGACCAGGACCAGGATCCCCAGGATCAGGGACGCGACGCCGGTGGCGAGGACGACCTGCCAGGCCGAGCGGGAGAGCAGATGCAGGAGGCCCTCGAAGGGTGGCTCGACGCCCTCCGACGCGGGTCTCGGCGCATGCGGGTCACGCGTGGCGTGGATGCGGCGGTCGTCGTAATCGGATCCCCGGGGGGAGCCGCTCGGTGCGTCGGTCATGATCCATGCTCGGACTGGGCTCCAACACCCCGCCAGCCGGGTGGACCAACCGGCTGACGCCTATCGGCCCGCCGTCCTGGCGGCCTTCGCCGCCGCCTTCAGCTCCTGCTTGTACGCCCGGACCTTCGCCAGTGACGTCGGCCCCGTGATGTCGGCGACGGAGCGGAACGACTTCTCCTCGCCGTAGGGCCCCGCGACCTCCCGCCACCCCTGCGGCCGTACGTCCAGTTGTTTGCCGAGGAGGGCGAGGAAGATCTGCGCCTTCTGCTTGCCGTACCCGGGCAGCTGCTCGAGCCGCTTCAGCAGCTCCCGGCCGCTGCCGACGTCCTTCCAGACGGCCTCGGGGTCCCCGTCGTAGTGCTCGACGAGGTACTGGCACAGCTGCTGGACGCGCTGGGCCATGGAACCGGGGTAGCGGTGCACCGCCGGCTTCTCCGACAGCAGTGCGGCGAAGGCCTCCGGGTCCTGCGCCGCGATCTCGTGCGCGTCGAGGCCGTTCGTGCCGAGCCGTTGCGCGATGGTCCACGGCCCCTTGAACGCCCACTCCATCGGAACTTGCTGGTCCAGCAGCATCCCGATCAGCGCGGCGAGCGGATTGCGTCCGAGGAGCGCGTCGGCCTCGGGATCCTGGGCGAGATGAAGTGTGACGTCCATGCCCCGATGATCCCGCGGGCCGGCTCGGGCCGCGCGCCGGTACCCCAGAGCGTTCAGCCTCCGCCGCCCCGTCCGCGTACCCGAGATCTTCCTGCCCTGGCTCGCCCTCCTCCGGGTCGGCTTCGCCCTCGAGCACCTCCTGGCCGCCGGGCAGCTTCACGGCAACGACCGCGTCGCGATCGTGCGGGAGGCCGTCGAGGAGGTCGCCGCGAACCCGCCGCACGGCACCTGGGGCGACACCCACCGGCTCGCCCCCTGGCGGGCGGCGACCGGGACGCCGTACGACGAACCGGACTTGTCCGGGGACCACGGCTGTGTCCTGTGCACGTCCTGCGTCCTCGGCCCGACCGATCGGGGCTTCGTCCCCGGCCCGGCCGTCGTCCTGCCCGAGGTCGACCTGCCGGACGTGTACCTCCCCGAGACGCGCGCCCCGCCGGCCTTCCTCACCCGTCCGGTGGACCTCGCCGACCAGTGCTGTGGCCGGAAGGGTTTGCGAGCCGATGAACCTTTCCGGTCGCCGCACTAGCCTGCGTGCCGTGACCCCTGACGACCTCGTCGCCCACTACGGACTGGAACCGATCCCGCGTGAGGGCGGGCGGTTCCGGCGCACCTGGGCGGGGCCCCCACTGCCCGACGGACGCCCGGCGGGCAGCGCCATCGTCGCCCTGCTGACCGCAGAACCGGACGACTACTCGGCGCTGCACCGGCTCCCGGCGGACGAGGTCTGGCACTTCTACCTCGGCGATCCGCTGGAGCTGCTGCTCCTCGCCGCCGACGGAAGCGCGCGGACGGCCGTCCTCGGACCGGACGTCCTCGGTGGCCAGTACGTCCAGTTCACCGTGCCCGCCGGCACCTGGATGGGCGGCCGGGTCGCCGCGGGCGGGGCGTGGACGTTTTTCGGGTGCACCATGGCGCCGGGCTTCACCGATGAGGACTACGAACACGGTGACGCGGCCGAGCTGGCGGCGCGCTACCCGGCCGAAGCGGGCCGGATCGCGGGGTTGTGCCGGTCGTGAGCGGGTTGCTGACGGGACAGGTGGCCCTGGTGACCGGGGCGGGCGGGGCGTCGGCCGTGGGATCGCGCTGCGGTTCGCCGAAGAGGGCGCGGCGGTCGCACTCCACTGCCGAACGTCGGTTCGGGCGGCGCACGACGTGGCCGCGCGCATCCGTGAGGCGGGCGCCCGCGCCGTCGTCCTCCAGGCCGATCTCACGGTCGAGGACGAGTGCGGGCGTCTGGTCGACGCGGCCGAGTGGGGCGGCGGCCGGTTGACGGCACTGGTCAACAACGCGGGTGTGCAGCCGACGCAGGAGCTGGCCGGGATGACGGCCGCCGACTGGCGGGCCGTGGTCGACGCCAATCTCTCGAGTGTGTTCGCGTGCACGCAGGCGGCGGTGGAGGTCATGCGTGGGGGCGGCGGCGGCACCGTCACGCACGTCGCCTCCATCGAGGCCACACATCCGGCGCCGCTGCACGCCCACTACTGCGCGTCCAAGGCGGCCGTCGTCATGCACGCGAGGTCGGCCGCCCTCGAGTTCGGCTCGTACGGCATCCGCGTCAACTCCGTCTCGCCCGGTCTCATCGACCGCGAGGGGCTGGCGGAGGACTGGCCCGAGGGGGTGCGCCGGTGGTGTAGTGCCGTGCCCACCGGCCGGCTGGGACGCCCGGAGGACGTCGGTGACGCCTGTGTGTTCCTGGCATCGTCGCTCGCCTCCTGGATCACCGGCCACGACCTGGTGGTGGACGGGGGCGTGTCGGCCCGGCCCACGTGGTGACGGGGCACCCGGCCATGATGGCGTGACGCACGTACGGGTGACGGGGCTTGCCGCCGCGCTGAGCGCTGCGGACCCCCCGTCCGTACGTGACGGAGACCCGGGACGGGCGGATGACCGAGACCCGGGACGGGCGGATACGGGAGATGACGTGGACGCAGGACGCGTGGGCGCGGGGAGTCCGCGGGCGGCGGCGAGCGGGCGGCGGCCGCGGCACCTCGTGTTCGTGCTGCTCGTCGTTCCCCTGCTGCTGCTCGCGGGCGCCGGTTCCGCGTCCGCGCACGCCGTCCTGAAGGACGCCGACCCGGTGGACGGCAGTGTGCTGAAGACGTCGCCGAGGGCCGTCAACCTCACCTTCTCCGAGTCGGTCGGGCTGCTGGACGATTCCATCCGCGTGTTCGACCCGAGCAACCGCCGGGTCCACACGGGCGAACAGGAGCACACGGACGGCCGTTCGGACACCGCACACGTCACGCTGCCCCGGCTCCCGCAGGGCAGCTACATCGTGGCCTGGCGCGTGGTGTCGGCGGACAGCCACCCGGTGTCGGGCGCGCTCACGTTCTCCGTCGGCAAACCCTCCGCGACGACCGCGGTGCTGCCGTACGACGAGGCCCAGGACGCCGCCACCACGACGCTCTACGACATCGCCCGTTACGTCGCCTACGGCGGCCTGGCCCTGCTGCTCGGTGTTCTCGTGTTCGCGATGGCGACCGGTACGGGAGTGGCCCGTGGCTTGCTCGTGGGCGGCTGGTGGACGCTGCTGGCAGCCACGGTGGCGCTGTTGCTGCTCCGAGGGCCGTACGAGCGTGGCAGCGGCCCCGCGACGGCTTTCGACCTACCGGTGCTGCGGGAGACGGCCACGAGCCGACCAGGTCTCGCGCTGCTTGCGCGGCTCCTGCTGCTCGGTGTCGCGGCTGCGGTCGCGGGGCGCGCGGGGCTGCCGTACGCGTGCAGCGAGGCGCGGACCGGTGACGGAGAGCAGTCGGCCGACGCCGCGCCGACGGGCAGTGGTCCGGCCGTCGGCGAACGGCCGCCGTTCGCGTTCGTGATCATGCTGTCGCTCGCCCTGGCGCTGACCTGGGCGGTGGCCGAACACGCCGCCGCGGGCATCCAGGTCCCGCTCGCCATGACCTCGGCGGTGCTGCACCTGCTGGCGATGGCGGTGTGGCTGGGGGGCCTGGCGGCCCTGCTCACGTCGCTGTACCGGACGCCCGACGTGCTTCCGGCGGCCGCGGCCGCCCGCTTCTCGCGTCTGGCCCTCGCGAGCGTCGCCGTCCTGGTGGCCACCGGTGTCTACCAGTCCTGGCGCGGTCTCGGCTCCCTCGACGCGCTCACCACCACCGCGTACGGGAGGCTGCTGACCGCCAAGGTGGTGGTCGTGCTGCTGCTGCTCGCGGCGGCGGCGTACTCGCGCCGATGGACCGCACGGCTCGCGGTGCCGGCGGCGGACGTGACGGCGCCGCAGCGGGTGCGTGAGGTCGTGGGGGCGGCGACGGGACGCGTGGAGGCCGCCTCGCGGGACGGCGCCGCCGGGGATGTGCCCACGCCTTTGGGACCGGACGACCGGGACACCGCGAGCGCACGCGCGGGCTCCGAGCCGGGAGGGCCGGCCGTCGAGGACCCGTCGCCGCACCGGAGGGCGTTGCGCCGGTCGGTGCTGGCGGAGATCACGATCGGGGTCGTGGTGCTCGTGATCACGACGCTGCTGACGGGCACGCAGCCGGGCCGGGCGGTCTCGGAGGCGCAGGCGTCACAGATCGCGGCCGAACCGCCCCTCGGTTCCACCACGTTGATCCCCTTCGATGTGGGGACGCCCGGTGGACACGGCACGGTGCAGGTCGAACTGACGCCAAGCCGGGTGGGCGAGAACCAGGTCCAGGCGGTGATCTACGGGCCCGACGGCGGCATCGCGACCGTGCCCGAACTGCGCCTGAGCCTCACCCCGGCGAATCGGAAGATCGGCCCATTGGACGCCAAGATGGAGGATCGGGGCGGCTATTGGGCCGCCGACGCGCTGAACCTCCCGCTGCCGGGCACCTGGACGATGAAGGTGACGGTCCGTACGACCGACATCGACCAGGTGACCGTGTCGAAGACCGTACGGATCGGCTAGCCGGCCGGTGCGAACCACGCCCGACCGCCCCGGGTTTCGTCGCGGCACGGCGGTGACAACGTTTTGGTTGTGCGCATGTGGTGGAGGCAGGGATCGGCGCCCCCGGGCGGCCGTTGCCACCGCGTGCGCATGCCGTCACGTGACCGCGTGCTCGCGTACGACCTGCGGCGCAGCGCTCGAATGTGTTGCGTACACCTTGCCTTGGGAGGTCGGGCCCACCGGTCGTTCGTCAGCAGAGTTGATCAAGGATGTGTCGGTCACGTTTCAAAAACGGGGTTACGACAGCCCTTGACGTATGACCGGACATGCGAGTCTTATGACGGCCACGATGTTCGGTCGAGTTGGTTTCTGGTGGATTCTGACCCAAGTGCTCAGAGATCTACCCGTGACCGACCCTGCCCCCAGGAGCCGTCATGCATCACTCCCCGTCCCGCCTCTCCGTCCCCGGCCCGAACCGCCGTTCCCTGCTGCGCGGAGTCGGTGGAGCAACCCTCCTCGCCGGTGCCGGCATACCCCTGCTGAGCGCCTGCGGCGGCAGCGGCGCGGCATCCGACCCGAAGACCGTGAGCCTGGGCTCCAACGCCTCGGACGCGGTGCCGAAGAAGGCCTTCGAGGAGGTCTACGCGGCCTTCAAGAAGCAGTCCGGCATCACGGTCGATGTGAACACAAAGGACCACAACACCTTCCAGGAGCAGATCAACTCCTACCTCCAGGGCACGCCGGACGACGTCTTCAACTGGTTCGCCGGCTTCCGCATGCAGTTCTTCGCCGCCAAGAAGCTCGCGACCCCGATCGACGACGTGTGGCAGAAGATCGGGGACAACTTCCCCGAGGCGATGAAGAAGCTCAGCAAGGGCGAGGACGGCAAGTACTACTTCGTGCCGCTGACCACGTACCCGTGGGCGGTCTTCTACCGCAAGAGCGTCTTCCAGCAGCACGGCTACCAGGTCCCCACCACCTGGGACCAACTCGTCGCCCTGTGCAAGCAGATGAAGAAGGACGGCCTGGTCCCGATCGCCTTCGGTGACAAGGACCAGTGGCCGGCGATGGGCACCTTCGACCAGATCAACTTCCGCCTCAACGGCTACGACTTCCACGTCCAGCTGATGGCGGGCAAGGCGTCCTGGACCGACGCCAAGGTGAAGGCGGTCTTCGACCACTGGACCGAGATCCTGCCCTACCACCAGGATGGTGCCCTGGGCCGCACTTGGCAGGACGCGGCGCAGAGTGTGGTGGCGAAGAAGGCCGGCATGTATCTCCTGGGCAGCTTTGTGGCGCAGCAGTTCACCAACAAGGCCGACCTGGACGACCTCGACTTCTTCCCCTTCCCGGAGATCAACTCCGCATACGGCCAGGACACCGTCGAGGCGCCGACCGACGGCTTCATGGTCAGCAAGGCCCCGAAGAACCACGACGGCGTCGTGAAGCTGCTGGAGTACCTCGGCTCCCCGGAGGCCGAGCAGACCTACCTCAAGACCGACCCCAGCGTGGTGGCCGCCTCCTCCAAGGCCGACACTTCCTCGTACAGCCCGCTGCAGAAGAAGGCGTTCGACATGATCAGCGGCGCCAAGTCCCTCACCCAGTTCATGGACCGCGACAGCAGGCCGGACTTCACCTCCACGGTGATGCAGCCCTCGCTGCAGAAGTTCGTCCAGAACCCCAAGGGCGTCGACAGTCTGCTGTCCTCGATCGAGCGCCAGAAGAAGACGATCTTCGCATCCGCATGAGCACCGACTCGACGACGAAGACCCCGGAGGCGGCCGCCGTGCCGCCTCCGGGCGCCGCATCCCACACCAAGCGGGTCGTGCGCGGCCATCAGCGCCTGCTCACCCGCCGCGACCGGATCACGCTCGCCCTGATGGCCGGCGTGCCCACGGTCCTGCACGTGGCCCTCGTCTGGGTCACCGCCCTCGCCTCCATCGCGCTCGCCTTCACCACCTGGGACGGCATCGGCTTCGACTCGATCAAGTGGGTGGGCCTGGAGAACTTCAAGCAACTGTTCTCCGACAACCCGCAGTTCTGGCCCGCCGTCGAGCACAACGTCATCTGGTTCGTCGTGCTCATCCTCATCCCGACGCCGCTCGGCCTCCTCCTCGCCGTTCAGCTGGACAAGAGGATCCGCTTCAGCCGCGTCTACCAGACGGCGTTCTTCCTTCCGGTCGTCATCTCGATGGCGTGCATCGGGTTCGTCTGGCAGCTCGTCTACAACCCGGACACGGGCCTGATCAACAGCCTCATCGGCGCCAACAAGTCCGGCCACTACATCGACTGGATCGGCGACCCGAAGCTCAACCTCTGGGCCGTCCTCGTCGCCGCCTCCTGGCGGCACACGGGCTACATGATGATCCTTTACCTGGCCGGCCTGAAGAGTGTCGACCCGTCCCTGCGGGAGGCCTCCGCACTGGACGGCGCGAACGAGTGGCAGACCTTCAAGCACGTCATCTTCCCGACGCTGCGTCCCACCAACACGGTCGTCCTGGTCGTCACCATCATCGAGGCGCTGCGCGCCTTCGACCTGGTCTTCGTCTTCAACAAGGGTGCTCAGGGTACCGAGTTGCTGTCGATCCTGGTGACCAACAACATCATCGGCGAGTCCAGCCGCATCGGTTACGGATCGGCGATCGCGGTGGTCCTGCTGTTGATCTCGCTTGCCGTGATCATCCCGTACCTGGTGGCCACCTTCCGGAAGGAGCGGCGATCGTGAGCGCCCCCACCCTCGCGACCGGCGCGCTCAAGAAGCGCGCGCCCGTCCGCCCCGCCCGCGTCCTGCTGCACGTCTTCCTCGCCGGTACGGCACTGGCGTGGCTCGCCCCGCTGCTGTGGGCGATCTTCTCGGCCCTGCGCCCTTACAGCGAGACCAGCACCAAGGGCTATGTGTCCTGGCCGGACAAGCTGAGCCTGGACAACTTCACGAACGCGTTCGAGCAGTCGGACATGATGCACTACTTCGGCAACACGCTGCTGATCGCGGTGCCGGCCGTGCTGCTCACGCTGTTCCTGTCGTCGATGGTCGCCTTCTACGTCAGCCGCTTCGACTTCCGCCTCAACCTCGCGTTGCTGCTGGTCTTCACGGCGGGCAACCTGCTCCCGCAGCAGGTCATCATCACCCCGCTGTACCGGATGTACCTGCTCACCAACCTGCCCGGCATCACGGAGAGCGGCAAGCTGTACGACTCCGCGCTCGGCCTGGTCCTCATCCACGTGGCCTTCCAGTCCGGTTTCTGTGCCTTCGTGTTGAGCAACTACATGCGGTCGCTGCCGCAGGAACTGACCGAAGCCGCGCTCGTCGACGGCGCCTCGGTGTGGCGTATGTACTGGCAGATCACGCTGCCGCTGTGCAAGCCGGCGATGGCGGCCCTGGCGACCCTGCTGTCGATCTGGATCTACAACGACTTCTTCTGGGCCCTTGTGCTGATCTCGACCGGCGAGAAGATGCCGATCACCTCGGCACTGAACAACCTCTCCGGCCAGTACTTCACGGACCCGAACCTGGTCGCCGCCGGTGCCCTGCTCACCGCCATCCCGACGCTGATCGTGTACTTCGTGCTCCAGCGCCAGTTCGTCAGCGGCCTGACCCTGGGCTCCAACAAGGGCTGACCCGCCTGCTCTTGACAGGGGCCCCTGCTCGTGGGCGGGCGCGCCGCGCCCCTCCACGAGGAGGGCCGGCGGTCCTCGACCGCCGCCTTCGGGAGCCGCCCGATGAACCGTGCCGGGCTCCGTGACGGTGGGTTCGGATGACGTGGCGGTGGTCCGGGAGCCGCGGCAGGGCCGGACCGGCGGACCGACCGTGACGTAGGGCCCGGACATGTCCCGGAAGCCGAGCCCTCGTAAGGGGCGGCGTGCCGGCCCTCTTGATGGCCGCCGGGGTGGCTCTTACCCTGCTGCTTTTCCGGCAACTGTCGACGAGGGGGCGGCGTTGGCGAGGAAACCGTCCGCAGAGGAGATGCTCCAGGCCGTCGGACAACACGTCGCCCGGCACGGGATCAGCGTGCTGCTCACGTCTCCCGGCGCCGCGGATCTCTCCTGGCAGTCGCTGCTCGACTGCAGGATCGTCCGCAGCATCGAGGAGCGCAGCGAACGCGAGATGAGGGCCACGGGCCGGCGTCGCGACATCGCCGATCGCCCGACCTACACCGACCTGGCCTCCCACCCGGTCGACCCGCCCGCCGACCCGGGAACCCCACACAGGCTGGAGCTGGTGCGCGAGGGCTCGCTCGAGGAAGTGGCGTGCGAGGGCTGCGAGGCGGGTCGCAGGACATGCGCGCGCTGTACGGGGAACGGCCGCCTCACCTGCGACAGATTCGTGCCGTGCGACGGATGCGGGGGCGGCATCGACGCGTGCTGGGAGTGCGATGGCACCGGCCGCCCCAGGCGCCGCGGCCGGCGGACCGATCCCCGGCCCGTGGACGGCCCGCAACGGGCCCGCTGCTCCCGCTGCCACCGCGCGGACGCGGCGTGCCCGAAGTGTCTCGGCAAGGGCCGCATGGACTGCTCCGTGTGCAGGGCGACCGGCTTCGTGGAGTGCTCGGCCTGCAGGGGCGCGGGCCGGGTGAGACACACGGAATGCGCGGGCACGGGCCTGTTCACGACCTGGACCGGCGCCGTGATCAGCCACACCCCTGACGCGCGGAAGGTGGAGGAGCCGGCGCCGCTGTACATCCGCCCGGCGACGGACGGCGCGGGCGACTGGCGCAGAACGATCCTGACCAGCGCGACGGACAAGCTCCCGGACGACCTGGAGCCGGCCCACCGGGCGATGATCGACCGCCACCTGGCCGTCTCGAAGAACGAGGTGGGCCGGCGCGTGACCATCCGCCATCTCCCCCTGGCCCGTGTCACCGCCCATGCCGACCCGGACCGCGTCTACTTCGCCTTCCCGTCCTCCACCGGCATCAAGGTCCTCGAGCGCCCCTCGAAACAGCGGGTCGTCCGCTTCTCGGCGATCGCCTCGACGACGATCGCCGTCGCCGTGCTCCTCCTGCTGCTGGTCGTCGTGGTACTGAACTGAGCGGTCGTCGACGCCGAACCGGCCGCCCGGCACGCGGACCGTCAGGGCCGGGCGCGGGCCTGTTCGCCGGTACCTCCCGGCAGCCGGTCGACGAGGCCCGGCCCATCTGCCTGCGGTCCGCCACGCCGGTCACGTCTGGTCGGTCCTCATCCCGGGGAATATTCTGGACGTACAGGGAGCGCTCACGTGGAAGTCGTATATGTCGCCGATGTCCAGGCGGGGCCCCCGAGACGCGCATCGGGGCGCGGTTTCGGGTGATGCCGGAAGTCCGGGGGCCGCGAGTTGCCGCGGCGAGGCCCGTGGGAGGCGCGATGACCGAGCAGAAGAACCAGCAGGTCGGGGTATGGCCGCGGCTGCGAGTGGAGAACTGGGTCGAGACCCGGGACACACTGCACATGTGGACGCAGATCGTCGGAAAGATCCGGATGGCCCACGCTCCCATGGTCAACCACTGGTGGCAGGTCACCCTTTACGTCAGCCCGCGGGGGCTCACCACATCCGCGATCCCGTACCGGAACGGCGCGTTCGACATCGAGTTCGACTTCGTCGACCACCGGCTGCGCATCGATGTCAGCGGCGGAGGCCGGCGTGATGTGGCGTTGGCGCCGAAACCGGTGTCCCAGTTCTACGCCGAGACCATGGGTGCGCTGGGAGAGCTGGGCATCCGAACGCGTATATACCCGAGGCCGAACGAGGTGGAACCGGCCATCCCGTTCGCCGACGACGACCGGCACGCCTCCTACGACCCGCACGCAGCGCGGCTCTTCTGGAGCCAGCTTCTCCAGGCGGGCCGGGTGTTCGGGGAGTTCCGGTCCTCGTTCGTCGGCAAGGTCAGCCCCGTGCACTTCTTCTGGGGGTCGATGGACCTGGCCTGCACCCGCTTCTCCGGGCGGCCCGCGCCGCTGCATCCCCCCGGCGGCCTGCCCAACATACCGGACTGGGTGACGAGGGAGGCATACTCCCTCGAGTTGTCCAGCTGCGGGTTCTGGCCCGGTGGTGGAGAGGAGGGCGCGTTCTACGCCTACGCGTATCCCGAACCGGTCGGCTTCGCCGACCACCCGGTCCGTCCCGCCGAGGCGTCATACCAGCGGGTGAACGGTGAGTTCGTGCTGCCCTATGAGGCGGTCGCCTCCGCCGCCGATCCGGACCGGGCGCTGAGCGACTTCCTGCACAGCACCTATGAGGCGGCCGCGCAGTCGGGCCGTTGGGACCGGGCCGCGTTGGAGGTCGGCGCACACCACTGGGAACACCACTGACACCTGCCGGAGCGGATACGCCTGCCCCGGTCCGGGACCGGTCTCGCGTACCTCCAGGGGGTGGCGTTCGGTCCGCGAGCGCGGTCAGGTGCGCCGGACGACCAACACAGCGAGGTCGTCGGGGCTGTTCATCGCGACCGCGTCGTCGAGGACGCGGTCAGCGGTCTCCTCGGCGCTCAGCCCGTCGTGGAGGGCTTGGGCGGCCAGTGTTCCGGCGTGCTCCAGTCCGGCGTCCAGCGTGCGGTCCGGTCCTTCGACCACACCGTCGGTGACCATGACCAGCGCGGTGTGCTTGTCCAGCGTGAAGGTCTCCTGCGGGTAGTCGGCGTCCGGCAGGATTCCCAGGACCGGACCGCCCGGCAGCCGGCGGACGGCGTGGCTGCCGTCGTCGTGTGCGCACAGCAGGGGCACGTGGCCGGCGCTGGCACCGGTGACCTGTCCGTTGTGTGTGTCGATGTGCAGCATGGTGCAACTGGCGAACCGTGCTGCGCCCATCGCGACAAGCAGTTGATTGGCGTGCGCCAGCACGGTACCGGGGTCCGGCTCATGGGCGGCGATCGCGCGCAGGGAGCCGCGCACCTGTCCCATGAAGGCGGCCGCGTCCACGTCGTGTCCTTGGGCGTCGCCGATCTCCAGAGCCACCGTGCCATCGGGCATGAGAAAGGCGTCGTACCAGTCTCCGCCGATGTCGAGCCCGGTGCGGCAGGGCCGGTAGCGGGCGGCGACCTCCAGGCCCGGCAGGCGCTCGGGCAGCGTCGGAAGCATGTGATGCTGGACCGCCGTGGCCAGCTCGAGGCGGGCCTGCTGCGATCGGATGCGCCCCAGCGCCTGGCCTGCGAGCTCGGCCAGGGTGAGCATGAAGGTCCTCTCGTCCGAGGACGGGAGGTGCTTGCTGTCATGGGTCACCACCCAGGCCCCGAGCGGCCGGTCGCCGCCGGGGCCGAGGGGAGTGATCGACATGGCGACGTCGGGGCCGGGCCACCCCAAGGGCACTGCCTCGGAGTGCGGCCAGCGACGGAGCAGTTCCTCATGATCGGCGATGAACAACGGCTCGCCCGTGCGGATCGCCTGGGGCAGCGGGCGCTCCTCGTCCAGCGACACGGAACGTACGGCGTCGACGTACCACTCGGGGAGCCCGCCGTCCGAGGAGATGATGAGGTGCCCGTTGTCGGCGAGCGCGAGCGCCGCGCCGGTACCGCTGAAGGTCGCGGCGAGCCGGGTCAGAACGACCTGCTGCAGTTCCTGCTCGGTGGCAGTGGTGATGAGGGCGGAGGAGAATTCGGCGATGTCGTTGGCGCGGCGCCGCTCGGCCCCAAGTGTGGCCAGCATTTCCTTGCGGCGGGCCTCGTGCTGGGTGTCGTCGCGGATCATCCCGAAGACCAGCTGCTCGCCCCCGGCGGCAGTCGTCGGCCGCGCCTCGACGAGGGCGACCAGGGACGCCCCGCCCGGCCCGGGCAGCTCCAGCACTCGCATCGCCAGCCTCTGCTTGCGCGCGTGGGCCACGATGCGCTCGACCACGCCCCGCTGACTTTCGGGCACCAGCTCCCATGCGTATCGGCCCACACACTCTTCGGCAGGCCTGCCGAGCGCCGTGGCCATCGGGGCGTTCAGGGAGCGGACGATGCCGTCCGGGTACAGCAGGGCCGACGGTTCAGCCCTTCGAAGGAGTTCGTCCGAGGCATCCACGTGCCGCTCCCTCGCGATCGTCGAGCGACCACCCTCACAGCTCCAATAGTCGCATTCCAGTCATTTCATCGCGTCATCAGGGCCTTGCGTCCCGGGGGCGGGACGGGTGCCCCGCACGCCCGGACGGAGGGCTGCCGCCCGGTGGACTGCTGTCGCGTCACCGTCCCAAAAAATCGAACATATGACCACATTCGGGCTCTGTGAGGTTCTCCGGCGGCCTGCCCGCCGGGTCCGGCCCGACAGGCAGTGGGGCTGTCCGTGTGTGATGACCGCCGAGTGCCCAGGGATACTCAGCCGACGACAGCGGACACAGTCTCATCTGCTACCGCCGAATCGGCTCGTCGCGCTGTTGGGCGAGGCCGGACTCGTCGTCACCACGAGGGTGTTGCAGGAGCCCGGCGAAGGAGCGAAGAGGGCGATCGCCACCTTTCTTGCGCGGAAACCCGAACACCCTTGACGTCATGGCCGACCGGCCGGCTCGATCAACCGGCCCACATTGTCGGCCACGGCGTCGACCGGTCCCGCGTCCGTCACTTCGCCCAGGACCTGATTGGCGGCCGCACGGTCGGCAAGGTCGGCTTGATTCCTCATCGGCAGCCGAGTCGTCGTGGGGTGTCGGGCTGTGCCGGCGACCTTCGGGCGCAAACCCGGCCGGTCCTGGAATACGCTTTCCCAGGTCGAGCTTGCCACCGCCGAGTGGGCCGACTGGTACTGCCACCGCCGACTCCACGGTGGGACAGGCCACGTCCCGCCCGTCGAGTACGAGGCAACCGTTACATGGAATCCGCCGCATGTCACACATTTGACACGTCTCTTGTCATGAGTGGGAAAGCGGGCAAGAGCCCGCCGACCCAAGGAGTGCAGTGATGACTAAGCCCGTTCTGGAGCCTGCAGCTCAGGAGCTTGCGGAGGCGACGGCCAACCCGCCGTTCCTGTACGAGCTCGGTCCGGAAGGTGCCCGGAAGGTTTTGGACGACCTGCAGGCGGCGCCGGTGGCGAAGCCGGACGTGACGGAAAAGTGGATCACGGTACCCGCCGAGGTGGGCGATGTGCAGGTACGCATCGTCAAGCCCGTCGGCGACGAAGGCACGCTGCCGGTCGTCCTCTACATGCACGGTGGCGGCTGGGTCCTCGGCAATGCCGGTACCCACGACCGTCTGGTGCGTGAGCTGGCCGTCGGGGCGAACGCCGCTGTGGTGTTCGTCGAGTTCGACCGCTCGCCGGAGGCCAAGTACCCGGTCGCCATCGAGCAGGCATACGCGACTGCTCGATGGATCACCGCGAAGGGCGCGGAGGAAGGTCTGGACGCCTCTCGCCTGTCGGTGGCCGGCGACTCCGTCGGCGGGAACATGGCCGCCGCACTGACCCTCATGGCCAAGCAGCGCGGCGACGTGACCTTCGTGCACCAGTCGCTGTACTACCCCGTCACCGACGCGGCCCAGGACACCGACAGCTACCGGGAGTTCGCGGACGGGCCCTTCCTCACGGCGAAGGGCATGGCCTGGTTCTGGGACGCCTACACCACCGACCCCGCCCAGCGGGCCGAGATCACCGCCTCGCCGCTGCGGGCAAGCCTGGAGGAGCTGAAGGGCCTGCCGCCCGCGCTCGTCATCGTCGACGAGAACGACGTGCTGCGGGACGAGGGTGAGGCCTACGCCCGCAGGCTGACCCAGGCCGGTGTTCCCACCACGAGCATCCGCTACAACGGCATCTTCCACGACTTCTTGATGCTCAACCCCCTCCGGCCCACGCACGCCGCAACTGCCGCGATGGAGCACGCCATTCACACCCTGCGCACCGTCTTCCGCAGCAACTGAGAGTACTGCGCTGCTCAGCCGCAACTCCTGAAGCGCGAGCAGCGCTGAAGCTGTTCACCACCTCGGCGCTCGTGCGCGTGGACCTTACCGGCGTAGAACTGTGATCGTCCGTTTCTTCCACTGTTCATCGACCCCACAGACTCGATGAGCGCTGTGGGAGAGCCGATCAGCACGGTTGCCCGGCAATGCCAACCCGCGCACGGGACCGTCGAGCCCGATCGATTCACCGAGCCGGTCCTCGGCCGTAGCCCGCTCCTGGCAAGCCCCGGACATGTTCCCGCTTGCCGCCCACGGTCTTCCTCTCCATGACTTGCGGCAGCCCCCTGCCGTACTGCGGCCATGTCCATCTGTCCGCACATGGCTGAAACCTCTGCCTCGAAAGGGCTCTTCATGAACCGTCATTCGCGTTATCGGCGTGCCCGCACTCCTGTCACCCTCATGGCCACGGCGGCTGTCGCCGCCGGCTTTTTCGCTACGGCGGTCGGTCCGGCGAGCGCCGCCAAGAACACTTCCTCAAAGGCCGGCAAGCCGACCGTCGTACTCGTCCATGGCGCGTTCGCCGACTCCTCCAGCTGGAACGGCGTCATCAAGCAGCTGAAGGAGGACGGCTACCCGGTGGTGGCCGCTGCCAACCCGTTGCGGGGTGTGAGCATCGACGCCGCCTCCGTCAAGGACCTGCTGGCCAGCATCGACGGTCCGGTGGTTCTTGTCGGGCACTCCTACGGCGGAGCGGTGATCAGCAACGCCGCCTACGGCTCCGACAAGGTCAAGGCACTGGTGTACGCCGACGCCTTCCTCCCCGACAAGGGCGAGAGCGCCAATCAGCTGGCGAGCAAGTTCGAGGGCAGCGTCATCGGCGAGGTTCTGCGTCCCGTCCCGATCACCAACCCCGACGGCTCCAAGGACGTCGACCTCTACATCGACCAGTCCAAGTTCCACCAGGCGTTCGCTGCGGATGTCCCCGCGAACACCGCCGGCCTGATGGCGGTCACCCAGCGTCCCGGGACCGGCAGTGGCCTT